>JANMGF010000772.1:0-7699 GCA_031374535.1 Polyangium sp. (in: bacteria) | reverse complement strand
AGTGCGCCTCGGCGAGCTCGGAAGGCGCCCGGCCGAGCGGCTCGTTCGACACTTCCTCGGCGAGATCACGACCGACGACGAGATCCAGAAGCTCGTCGATCGCGCCTCCGGCAACGCCTTTTACCTCGAAGAGCTCATCCGCGCGGTGGCCGAAGGACGCGGCGACGATCTGCCCGAGACCGTGCTCGGCATGGTCGAGGCGCGCCTGCTCTCGCTCGAACCCGAGGCGCGGCGCGTCCTCCGCGCGGCGAGCGTCTTCGGTCAATCGTTCTGGTGGAGCGGCGTCGCCGCGCTCATCGGGGATGCATCCTTGCCGAACGGCCGCGTGGGCTTGCTCGATCGCCTCGTCGAGCGCGAGCTCATCGTGCGCCGGCGCGAGAGCCGGTTCGCCGGCGAGGAGGAGTACGGCTTCCGTCACGCGCTCGTGCGCGAGGGCTCGTACGCGATGTTGACCGAGCGGGATCGCAAGCGAGGCCATTCGCTCGCGGCCGAGTGGCTCCTCGGGTCGGGCGAGACGGACCCCACGATCCTGGCCGATCATTTCGAGCAATCCGGCGACACCGAGCGCTCGGCCGAGTTCTTCGTGGCCGCCGCCGAGCTCGCGCTCCTCGCCGGCGATTTCTCGGCCGCCATCGGGTTCACCGATCGAGCCCTCGTGGGCGCCCCCGCGCGCGTGGGCGTCGTGGCCCAGCTCCGCGCCATCCGCGCCGACGCGTGGAACTGGACGAGCTCCTCGGCGCGCGCCTACGAGGCCGCGATGGAGGCCCTCGAGAGCGCGGTGCCGGGCAGCAAGGAGTACGGCCGCGCGCTCGGCGCCGCCGTGGGCAGCGCGTTGCTCCTGCGCAAGCGTGACGCCCTCGCCTCGCTCATGGCCGAGCTTTACCGCATCGATCCTGCCGAGGACGCCGTCCCCGCGCTCTCGTTCGCCTACAGCTCCGCCGTCATCTCGCAGCTCGTCATGGGCGAACGCGCCGGAGCCGAGCGCTTCCTGCGCCGCATGGAGCAGGTCGTCTCGCCTTTCCTCGCCCGCGATCCCTCCGTCGCCGGCCGCTTCGGGTACGCCCGCGGCTACTGGTACCGCTACGCCGAGAGAGATCCGTTCGCGGCGCTCGGCATCGAGCGTGAGGCCATCGCCCACTTCATGGTGTGCGGGGATCGCAGGTTCTTGCCGCTGCTCTGGGCGCACGTGGGCTTCGACCTCGTGCTCCTCGGCGCGCACGACGAGGCCGAACGCGAGATCGATCGCGCCCTCGCGGCCTCGCCGTCCGAAAGCGTGACCGCGCTCCTCGCGGGCTACTTTCGCGCGGGGCTCCTGGTCGAGCGGGGCTTCTTCGACGAGGCCATCACGCTCGGCACGACCATCGCCGCGGAGGCCGCCGCGCACGGCGAGGGCGTCATCGGCGTCAACGTGCATTACTTCATCCTCGAGGCGCATTTGCGTCGTGGCGACTGGGACGCGGCGCGGCACCTGCTCGTGTCCGTCGCCCCCAGGGTCGAGCTCCTCCCGCCCGCGCGCATCTGGGCCCTCGCCGTACGCGCGGCGCTCGAGCTCGCCGAAGGCCGCCCTACGATCGCCATCGAGCTCACCACCCTCGCGCTCGCGCAGACGGCCGAAAACGGCATGAGACACAACAGCGCGCACGATCGGATCGTCCTCACGCGCGCCGAGGCGCTCT
This sequence comes from Polyangium sp. (in: bacteria), assembly GCA_031374535.1. GTDB lineage: Bacteria > Myxococcota_A > Polyangia > Polyangiales > Polyangiaceae > Polyangium. The sequence goes on along the minus strand of JANMGF010000772.1, from coordinate 6,023 downwards.
GGGCCTCCGGGCGGATCGACGAGGCCCGCGCCACGATCACCGAGGCCCGCGCCGACATCCTCGCCCGCGCCGCTCGTATCGCGGACCCGGCCTATGCCCGGAGCTTCCTCGAAGCCGTCCCGATGAACACCCGCATCCTCGCATTGTGGGAGGCGTGGCGCGTCGATTGAGGGGCCGGCGCGTATTGCCTCGGTACAATGGCCGCGGCATTTCCACGGACACCCCATCGTCCCACCCTTGACGCCCCTTCGCCGCTGGTTTCCCCTGCCCGCGCGATGCCCTCCACGAACCCTCTCGTCAGCGATCGATTCGTCGACTTTCTCCTCTTCGAGGTGCTCGACCTCGAAGCCCTGCTCGTGCTCCCCGACTTCGCCGAGCACTCGCGCGAGACCGTGGAGATCTACCTCGCGACCGCGCGCAGGCTCGCGCGAGATCTGCTCTTTCCGGCCTACAAACCCATGGACGACGCCCCACCGCGCCTCGAAAACGGCCGCGTGCGGGTCCACCCGGCCATGCACGACATCTATCCGCGCCTCGTCGAGCTCGGCGTCCTCTCGGCCACGCGCCCGCCTGAGGCCTTTGGCCAGGAGCTCCCCTTCACCGTCGCCTCCCTCGCCACGAGTTATCTCATGGCGGCGAACCTCTCGGCCTACGCGTATCTCGGCCTCACCACCGGCGCCGCGCGCCTCGTCGAGTCCTTCGGCTCGGACGAGCTCAAGGAGCGCTTCATGGGGCGGCTTTATCGCGGCGAATGGACCGGCACGATGGCCCTCACCGAGCCCCAGGCCGGCAGCAGCCTGAGCGACGTCGTGACCCGCGCCCTCCCCACCGACGAGGGGCATCATCTCATCAAAGGCTCCAAGATCTTCATCTCGGGCGGTGATCACGACCTCACCGAAAACATCGTGCACCTCACGCTCGCCCGCATCGACGGCGCGCCCCCCGGCATCAAGGGCGTGAGCCTCTTCGCCGTGCCGAAAAACCGATACGAGGGCGACAAACTCGTCCCGAACGACGTCGAGGTCGCCGGGGTGATCCACAAGATCGGCTGGCGCGGGCTGCCGAGCCTCGCGCTCAATTTCGGCGAGGCCGACCATTGCCACGGCTATCTCGTGGGCGAGCCCCACCGCGGCATCTCGTACATGTTCCAGATGATGAACGAGGCCCGACTCATGGTCGGCATGAATGGCGCGGCCACGGCATCGGTCGCCTTCCACGAATCGCTCGAATACGCGAAGACCCGGCCCCAGGGCCGCCGGATGGGCGACAAAGATCCGCGGGCGCCGCAGATCCCCATCATCGAGCACGCCGACGTCCGCCGCATGCTCCTTCGCCAGAAGGCCATCACGTGGGGGAGCCTCGCCCTGCTCGGGCTCACCGCGCGCCTCACGGATCTCGCCGAGCACGAAACGAACGAGGCCGCCCGCGAGCGAGCCGCGATGCTCCTCGACCTGCTCACGCCCATCGCCAAGAGTTTCCCGGCCGAGCGTGGCTTCGAGTCGAACACGCTCGCCGTGCAGATCCTCGGCGGCTACGGCTACACGAGCGAGTACCTCCCGGAGGCCTGGCTGCGGGATCAGAAGCTGAACAGCATCCACGAGGGCACGACGGGCATCCAGTCGCTCGATCTGCTCGGCCGCAAGGTCCCCGCGGCGGGCGGTGCTGCTTTTGGCGCGTTGCTCGCGGAGATCGCGGCCACCTGCGACGGCGCCCGCGACGCCGGCGTGAGCCCGGATCTCGTCCAGCGCGTCGAGGGCGCTGCCATGGCCATGCGCCAGGTGACCCTCCACCTCGGCGCCCTCGGCATGCAGGGGGACGCCCCGGGCATGCTCCTCCACAGCGCCGATTACCTCGACCTCGCCTCGACGGTGGTGATCGGCTGGACCTGGCTCCGCCTCGCCGCGACGGCGCAGAAGAATCGCGAAGCTCGCCCGGCGGACCTCGACTTCTACGAGGGCATCGCCTCGGCCGCGCAATACTGGATCCGCACCGAGCTCGCCCGCGTCGGGTACCTGTCGCAGCTCTGCCGGAGCGGAGAAGACTCTTACGCCCGCGTACGACCCGAGTGGTTCTAGCGCGAACGCATTCGGGGTTTGGGGCGGAGGACGCCGAAGGGCGATCCGAAGCCCCGAGCGTCAACCGAGTGGTTCCGGTGCGAGGTCCTCTGCTTCTTTCATGACCTGACGCGGCGCGCCGCGGCTGCCGGAACGTTGTGTGGATCGCGCGGTTCATGGTAGTGTCAGCGGCAGTGCCGCGGAGTGCGGCGCGCGCGTCATCGGCGGTGCCATGGAACCCAGACGAATCCTCCTTGCTTCGCTCGCCCTCCTCGCGCTCGCTCCTCGGATCGCGAACGCCGCGCCCGTCGTCGTGCCGGAGGGCGTGGCGCCGCCGCTACCTGGCCAGGGCACGGGCCTCTGCGCCGCCTCGGCGATCTCCACGAACTACATCGCCGACTTCGGCGTGTTCAACCCGGACAACTACACCGGCGCCATCAACTCGTTCATCGAGGCGCACGCGATCGATCGCGTCGAGCAGACCATCCGGACGCTGCTCGACCTGTCCAACAACAACGCCTCCGGCCTCAAGCTGAGTTACGGCGACTTCATCGACGCCGCGCTCGATCAGGGCTGCCAGACCGGCGGCTGCGATTTCTTCCTGAACGACACGACGACCGCGTTCGGCTCGCGCATGCGTGGCTTCTTCAACGTCACCGCCGACCTCGCCAACAAGCCGATTCACTTCGGATTTTACACGGACGACGCCGTCAGCCTCACCATCTACGACAAGAACGCGGGCCCCTACTCGATCGTCACGCGTCCCCCCCAGGTCGGCGCGGCCACCTGGCGCTTGACCAACCAGGTCACCTTCCAGAACCCCGGCCTCTACCCGATCGAGATCCTCTACGTCGAGATCACCGAACACGCCGCGCTCGAGATGTCCTACTTCGTCGGCGACTTCGTGGATTTCGAGCGTCCTGCCAACCAGATTCCGGTCGAGAAGCTCAACGACGCGGGCTTCACCATTTTCCCCTCGACCGCGTTTTTCCACACCCTGAGCGGCAACCCCTCCTTCCCGGATCTCGGCGTCTGCAAGCAGTGCAAACGCGAGTTCGTCAACGTGCCCGGCAACAACGGCTGCGACGCGAGCTTCTACTGCAACGAGGCCGCGCTCTGCGCCCCCTGTGACACGAACAAGCTCTGCGGCCCGACCTGCTCGCCCTGCGGCGGCGACACGCCCTTCTGCGTCAACCTCAACGGCAACGTCCAGTGCGCCGGCTGCAACACCGACGCGGACTGCGAGAACGGGTTCACCTGCAACCCCGAGACGAAGACCTGCGACGAGTGCAACGACAACACCGACTGCCCCAAGGGCGAGGCGTGCCTCGAGAACAAGTGTGAGCCTTGCGCGACGAGCGCCGAGTGCGCCGGCGCCTCCTGCAACTGCTGCCCGAACGGATCGAACGGCCAGCAGATGCAGTGCGCTCCGCTCGACGTCAACGGCGATCCCTCCTGCGTCGAGTGCACCGCCGACGCCGAGTGCGGCGGCGGCATCTGCAACCTCTCCGTCGGCCGCTGCCAGGGCACGCTCGCCGACAACGGCCTGCCGACCTGCTGCGGCGACGGCTGCGTGAACTGCACCGCGCTCGAGACCATCGTCATCAACGGCGCGAGTGTCCCCCGCTATCCCTTCTGCTTGCCTGGCCCCATCGGCACCGCGTGCGCCGAGTGCCGCCACGACATGGACTGCGCCGAAGGCGCCTTCTGCCTGAGCGGCACCTGCACCCCCTGCACCCGCGACAAACGTTGCGGCCTGCGCTGCGATAGCTGCGGCGGCGAGACGCCCTTCTGCTCCGGCCAGAACGCGGCCGTCGCCACGTGCGTGCGTTGCAACGACGACACGCAATGCGGAGACGGGAGCACCTGCGATACCGCGACCAAGACCTGCACGCTCACCTCGACCTGCATGGTCACGTGCGCCGCCGAGACGCCCTACTGCGACGGGAGCGGCTGCGTCGCTTGTTACGCCGACGCGCACTGCCCCTGCGGCGGCACCTGCAACACGAGCACGAAGACCTGCACGCCCTCCTGCAAGACCAACGTCGACTGCCTCGGCAACGAGCACTGCCGCTGGAACGAGGCCGAGACCGCGAAGGAGTGCGCCCTCGGCCCCATGCCCGACGGCGTCGATTGCGGTGGCACCCTCGCCACGATATGCTCGGCGAGGCCCGGACGGCATGGCGGTGGCGCGCCCGGAGCCGCTTTCCTCGTTCTCTCCATCCTTGGCCTTCTGGCACGCCGCCGCCGTCGTTCTACGCCTGGGAAAACCCGCCTCCGAGGTGCGTCGTGAAGCGATCCTTGTCCCTCTTGCTCTCGCTCGCGACGCTCACGGCGGCGCTCCCCCAGGCCGCGCACGCCGCCGAGGAAGGCCGCTTCGACGCGCAGACCTTCCGCCCCTCGGCCGCGCCGCGTGACCTCGTGATGATCCAGAAGTCCGAGGTCATCGGCCACCTCTCGCCGACCTTCGGCATCTACACGGACATCGGCCTCGATCCGCTCGCGGTCGCCGCGATCACGACGGGCCAGGAGATCCGGGCCGTCGGCGCGCGTTTGCAGGTCACGGCCCTCGCGGGCGTCGGCTTCTACGACTGGTTCGACGTCACGATGGCGATGCCGTTCGTCGCGTATCAGTTCTCGGACAACCTCCGGCCGCTCGGCACCGAGGGCGAGATCGCGCCCAACGCGCTCGGCGATCTTCGTTTCAACACCAAGATCGCGCTCCCCTATCTCAACCGGAAGGCCCTCATCAAAGAGGGCCTCGGCATGGCCATCACGGGCAACTTGAACCTGCCCACCGGCAACCAGAACGCCTTCGCGAGCGACGGCGCCGTCTCCGGCGGCCTCGGCCTCGTCGCCGATTACCGCTTCAACTTCGGCCTGCTCGTCACGGCAAACGGCGGCATCTGGTTCCGGCCCGATCGCCAGTTCGCGGGCACGAAGGTCGGCGACATGGCGAACTTCGGCCTCGGCGCCGAGATGTACGTCGTGCAGCGCTGGGGTTGGTCCGTGCTCGGCGGCGTCTTCGGCAGCGTCTCGATGGTGAAGTTCCCCGACAGCCCCGCGCAGGTCCCGGCCGAGGCGCTCATGGCGATGCGCTGGCAGTGGGCGAGCGGCTTCTCGCTCACCGTCGGCGGCACGTTCGGCGCGAACTGCGGGTTCGGCGCGCCCATCTTCCGCGCGTTCGCGGGCCTCACGTGGCAGCCGACGAAATCACGCGAGCAGCAGGAGATCGATCGCCTGAAGCAGATCGACAGCGAGGATCCCGATCACGACGGCCTCATCGGCGACTACGACCATTGCCCCGATCTCCCCGGCGTCCCGCAGAACTCCGGTTGCCCAGACTCCGACTCGGACAAGGACGGCGTGCCGGATCGCGACGACAAGTGCCCCATGCTCGGGGGCAGCCGCGGCGGTTGTCCGGGCGCGCACGTGCAGGGCGACGAGATCAAGATCCTCGATCCCGTGCACTTCGCGACGGACAAGGACATCATCCTCGACGATTCGAAGAAGGTGATCGAAGCGGTCATCACGGTGCTCAAGGACAACCCCGAGATCCGCTCGATCGAAATCGAGGGCCACACCGACGTGCGCGCGAGCGACGTGTACAACCAGAACCTCTCGCAGCGCCGCGTGGAGAGCGTCCGGGCGTACATGGTCCAGAGGGGAATCGATCCCTCGCGTCTCACGGCGAAGGGGTACGGTCACTCCAAACCCACCTACGACGACTCGACTTGCCTCGGGAAGGACGAGGAGCTCTCGGAAGACTGCAAGCACATGACCGAGACGAACCGTCGCGTCGTCTTCCGCATCAAGCGCAACGGCGCCGCGCCAGGGCAAGCGGTCGGCGGTGGCGACAGCGTGCTCTCCCCGAACGACAAGCAGCTCGACAAGGAAGGCGCGCTCGGCACCGGCGGCGTGCTGAACGGCGCGAGCACGTTGCCGAGCGGCGGCCTGCTACCGTCGACG
>JANMGF010000767.1:0-3056 GCA_031374535.1 Polyangium sp. (in: bacteria) | reverse complement strand
CCGTCAGCGAGGAAGAGCTCAGCAAGCGTCGCTTCAGCGTGCTCACAGCGCAAACCCGCGTCGCCCAGGCCAAGTCTGATCTTGATCTCCTCAAGGCCGGTGCATGGAAGCCGGATGCCGACATCGCCCGCGCCAACCTCGTCTCCGCGCAGTCCGATGTCGCCCGCGTCAAGACGGAACTCGATCGCCTCACCGTCCGCGCTCCTGTTGATGCCGAGATCCTCAAGTCCAACATCCGCGCTGGCGAATACGCCCAGGGCGGACAACATCGCGATGACAAAAGTCAACATCTGTCAGCACGATGTGCCAGCTCCTTGAAATTGTGCGAATTCGCACAGGCAGACGCGGGCGCGAGGGTGTATTCGCCCCGAACGTGATTGATTCATTTCCACTTTGTCCGCATGCCCCGACAACGATTTCGTGTCATGTCGAGCGCGTAATGCACCCGCGTCGAGCGCGGGCACCACAGAAGTACGGGAGGGCATGATGGCGCAAACCAAGACGTCTCCGATCGACGAGCAGGCGAAGAGCCGCGACCTGGAACCCGAACGCAAAGATTCAACCGGTACGTATCTGACAACCGATCAAGGCGTCCGGGTCGATGATACCGACAACTCGCTGAAAATCTCCGCCCGCGGGCCCACGCTGCTCGAGGACTTCCACCTTCGTGAGAAGATCACGCGATTCGATCACGAGCGAATCCCCGAACGCGTGGTCCACGCCCGTGGATCGGGGGCGCACGGGTATTTCCAAGTCTACGAGAGCCTTTCGGACCTGACGCGCGCCGGATTCCTCCAGGACCCCTCCGTGAAGACGCCGGTCTTCGTACGTTTTTCCACGGTGGTCGGGTCGCGCGGCTCGGCGGACACCGTGCGCGACGTGCGTGGATTCGCGACCAAGTTCTACACGGCGGAGGGCAATTTTGATCTGGTCGGAAACAACATCCCCGTCTTTTTCATCCAGGATGGCATCAAGTTTCCGGACGTCGTGCACGCCGTCAAACCGGAGCCGGATCGCGAGATCCCGGAGGCCTCGTCGGCGCACGATACGTTCTGGGATTTCGCGTCGCTCGTGCCCGAGACCACGCACATGCTCATGTGGATCCTCTCGGACCGCGCGATTCCGCGCAGCTTTCGCATGATGGAGGGGTTCGGCGTCCACACGTTCCGGCTCATCAACGAGCGAGGAAAGTCGCGTTTCGTCAAGTTCCACTGGAAGCCGCTCCTCGGCGTGCATTCGTTCGTCTGGGACGAGGCTCAGAAGATCGCCGGCAAGGACCCCGATTTCCACCGGCGCGATCTCTGGAATGCGATCGAGACGGGCGCTTATCCCGAGTACGAGCTCGGCCTGCAGATCATCGAGGAGGACGAGGCGGACAGCTTCGATTTCGATCTGCTCGACCCGACCAAGATCCTCCCCGAGGAGCTCGTGCCCGTGCGGCGCGTCGGCAAGCTCGTGCTCAACCGAAACCCCGACAATTTCTTCGCCGAGACCGAGCAGGTCGCGTTTTGCGTGCAGAACGTCGTGCCAGGGATCGATTTCACGGACGACCCGCTCATGCAAGCGCGCCTCTTCTCGTACCTCGATACGCAGCTCACGCGGCTCGGGGGACCGAATTTCGCGCAGATCCCGATCAACCGGCCCGTCGCGCGGGTGGACAACCACCAGAGGGACGGCTTCCATCAGCACCGGATTCCCACGGGGCGCGCACATTACACGCCAAACTCGCTCGGCGGCGGCTGTCCGGTCATCGCGGGCGCCGGGGCCGGCACGTTCACGCATTTCCCGGAGAAGGTCACCGGGGCGAAGGTACGCGAGCGGAGCAAAAGCTTCGGGGACCATTTCAGCCAGGCGACGCTCTTCTGGAACAGCATGTCGATGCCAGAGAAGGAGCACCTCGTGAAAGCGGCCATCTTCGAGCTCGGCAAGGTGGAGAGCAAGGACATCCGCGTGCGCATGGTCGAGCGGTTCACGCGCGTCGATGCGGCATTCGGTCAGGCCCTCGCGGCAGGGCTCGGAATCGCGGGGCACGCGGGGCTCGGCGCGGCCGTGAAACATGCGGCGCAGGCCGTGGCGCAGAAGCTCTCGACGAAACGCTCGGTCGACAAATCGCCCGCCCTGAGCATGGAGAACACGGTGAAGGGCTCGATTCGTACACGCCGAATTGCCATTCTCGCCGACAAGGGCGTCAGCCTGGCGGAGCTCTCGGCCGTGCGCACCGCGCTCCTCGCCGAAGGCGCCGTGGTGCACGTGATCTCGTCGAGGCTCGGTACGATCGAGGTCGCCGAGGGAGGGGATATCGAGGTCGATCAGGCCTCGATCCACGTCGGGTCGGTCCTTTATGACGCGGTCTTCGTGCCGGGCGGAGCGGCGAGCGTCGAGGCCATGAAGAAGCTCGGCGACCCGATTCATTTCCTCAACGAGGCATTCCGGCACAACAAGCCCATCGGCGCGACGGGCGAGGGCGTGGAGCTACTCCTCGCCTCGAACATCAAGGGCGTGACCGTGGCAAGCGCGCAGGCCGCGGGGCAAACATTCTCCACCGAGGGCGTGGTGACGGTGCGCGGCGCGCAAAACCTCGGGCCGTTCGTTCAGGAGTTCATTCAGGCCATCGCACAGCACCGGCACTGGAATCGTGCGGAGAAGGAAGCCGTGCCGGCCTGAGCCTTCCGGCGGGCTGAAATGTCCGGTTTTTCGATCTGCGCGCGCGGTTGTGGCAGGATGCCGCCTCCCTGGCGCGCGCGCCGACAACGGACGGAGACTCGATGAAGAAGCTCGTGGTTGGATTCATGATGGTGGGCGGGATGTTGCTCGTCGCGGCTTGTGGCAACAAGGATACGACCGAGACCAAGCCGACGGAGGCCGCGGGCCCGGCCGCGGTGACGGCGGAGTCGATCGGCGTCACGGAGTGTGACGCGTACTTCAAGAAGGTCGCGGAATGCATGACCAAGAAGCCCGAGCTGAAGCCCATGCTCGAGCCGGCGATGAAGCAGAGCGCCCAGGCCTGGAAGCCGCTCGCGGCGAACCCCGCCACGCGCGACGGGCTGATCATGCTC
>JANMGF010000707.1:0-4223 GCA_031374535.1 Polyangium sp. (in: bacteria) | reverse complement strand
CGTCGACGTGGAGCACGGCGCGCAGCCTATCACCGACGAGCGCGGGGAGCGGTGGGTGGTCGCCAATGGCGAGATCTACGAGGACGCCGCGCTGCGGCGGGGGCTCGAGGCGCGTGGCCACGTCTTCCGGAGCCGATGCGATACCGAGCTCTGGCCTCACCTTTACGCGGAGCACGGCACGGCGATCTTCGGCACCCTCCACGCCGAGTTTGCCGTAGCGATCTGGGATCGCCCGAGCCGCTCGCTGATCCTCGCCCGCGATCGATTCGGCGTCCGGCCCCTCTATGTGACGCAAAACGATGGGTTTCTCCTCTGGGCCTCCGAGATCAAGGGGCTGCTCGCCTCGGGGATGGTGCCGGCGCGCCTCGATCCACGGGGCCTCGATTATGCCTTCACCTTCTTCTCCGCCGGCGGATCACGCACCCTCTTCGAAGGAGTCACCTCGCTCGAGCCGGGGTCGTTCACGCGCGTCCACGGCGGCGAGACCTCGCACGTCGTTTATTTCGAGCCGCATTTTCCCGACCGCGGCAAGGAGCGGCGCGTCGCGAATCCCGAGGTGCTCGCAGACGAGCTCGACCATCACCTTTCCCGGGCGGTCACGCGACGCCTGCGCGGCGACGTGCCGGTCGTCTCGTATCTGAGCGGAGGCCTCGATTCGAGCCTGGTCCTCGCCCTTGCGTCCCGCGCGAAGGGCGAGCCCGTGCCCGCGTTCGCCATTGCCCTCGACCGCGCGGGCCCCGACGAACGCCACAAATCGAGGGCAGCCGCCGACGCCGTGGGTTCGCCCCTCGACACGATCATCCTCGACCACGCGGCCATTGCCGGGGCCTATCCCGACGTCGTCCTCGCCGCCGAGGAGCCCGTGGTCGACACGTCGAACGCTTGCCTCGCCCTCCTCGCGCAGCGGGTGCGCCGGCGCGGCTTCGCGGTGGCCTTGACGGGCGAGGGCGCCGACGAGGCGCTGGCCGGGTACGTCTGGTACAAGGTCGACAAATGCCTGCGTGGCCTCTCCCCGGGGGGCATCGATTGGATCCCCGACGCGCTCCGCTGGTCTGCCTCGGCGCTCGTCGGCGGCCGGCAGCTCTTCCCGCGCCGCCCGTTCGCCGGCCTGCGCACCGCGCAGATGGACATCCACGACGCCCTGGGCCAGGCGCGCGATTTCTTTTATACCCCCTCTCTCTGGGAGCGGCTCGCCGGGCACAGCCCCCTCGACGACGTCCATCTGACGGGCGAAATGCGAAGGTGGGACCCGCTGCATCAAGCGCTCTACGTCGATTACAAGCTCATGTTGCCCGGGCACCTTCTCGCCGGCAAGGGGGATCGCATGGCGATGTCCCACGCCGTCGAGACGCGATATCCCTTCCTCGACCACGACCTCGTCGATTTCTGCGCGTCGCTCGCCCCCGAATACAAGCTCCGAGGTCTGTCCGGGAAATGGCTCCTCCGCGCCCTCGCGCGGCGCTATCTGCCCCATCGGATCGCCGCGCAACCGAAATCGATGCTCCGGGCCGATCGCTCGCAGAGCTTGCTCGGTCCGCACCGGCCCGCGTGGGTGGACGAGCTCTTGAGCCCCCGATCGCTCTCGGCGACCGGCCTCTTCCGACCGGACATCGTGGCGCGGGAGCGAGCGCTCCAGGTCGCGCTCCCGACCCTCTCCCCGCGCCGCTGGGTCTTCGACGCCTCCCTCACGTCCATCGTCGGAACGCAGCTCCTCTGCCACCTTTATTTCGGCGGTGGCCTCTGTCGCCTCCCGACCTGGCAACCGCCCGAGGTGTGACTTGACGAGATTGCCGCCTGGACCGCGAGGCCCGCTCCTTCAAACCCTCTTGTACGCCTGGGATCCCTACCGCGTTTTGCGCGCGTGTCGCCGCCGTTATGGCGACCCGTTCACCGTCCCCAGCATCTTCGGCCCTGTCGTGCTCACGGGCACCCCGGCGGGGGCGAAAGACATCCTCGGCGCGCCGGAGGACACGTTCGACGGGTTCGGCATGCAATCGGTCGGAGCCATCCTCGGGCCGACCTCACTCATGCTGGCGGGCGGCGAGGCGCATCGTCGTATGCGACGGCTCTACGCCCCGGCGTTCCGCCCTCCGCGCGTGCGCGGCTTCGATACCCACATCCTCGCCGCCATCGAGCGCGTGACCTCCTCGTTTCAACCCGGCCAACGATTCAGCGCGCTCGAAGCCAGCCGATCGATCTCTCTCGAGGTGATCGTCCGCGCGGTCTTCGGCGGCACGGACGAGGCCACGGCCGCGCGCGTGCGTGGGCTCCTCCGTGAAATGGTGGACAGCATCTCGCCGTGGCTCATCTTCATGCCCGCGCTCCAGCAGAGCGCCCTTGGATTCGGCCCGTGGGCTCGCCATCGCCGCGCGGCCGGCGCCCTCGAGGCATGTATTCGCGAGGAGAGCGCACGCCGAAAGGAAAACCCTGGCGACGACGTCTTGAGCCAGCTCCTTCTGGCCAAGGACGACGAGGGTCGGGGCATGAGCCCGGACGAGCTTCGGGACCAGCTCGTGACGCTCCTCCTCGCTGGATACGACACGAGCGCGTTTTCCCTCGGGTGGGCCCTCTACCACGTCCACCGGCTCCCCGCGGTGCATGCCCGCCTTCGCGCCGAGATCGGCGATCGCCGCATCATCAGCGATACCGAGGCGATCATGCGGCTCCCTTATCTCGATGCCCTGGTGAGTGAGGCCCTGCGGCTCTACCCCCTCGGCTCGGACATCCTGCGAACGGCAAACCGTCCTTTCATGCTTCGCGGATACGAAATTCCCGCTGGCACTGCGGTGGCCCTCTCGGCGACGCTCCTGCACGAGGATCCGGTCGTTTATCCCGATCCCCTGGTCTTCGATCCGGAACGCTTCCTCGGCCGCCACTTTTCACCCCACGAATACGTACCGTACGGCGGCGGCGCATTCCGCTGCGTGGGCGCGGGCCTCGCCACCCGCGAGATGAAGCTCACCGTGGCGAGCTTCGTCTCCGGCGCCGATCTCGCGCTCACCTCGGATCGTCCTGTCAAACCCGCGCGCAAGCATTTCCTGACCGGCCCGGGCTCGCCGATCGAGATGCGCGTCGTCCGTCTCCTTCAGCGCCCCTCGGACGGCGCCTCGGCAGGCGTTGCATAGGTCGCCCGCACGAAAAAGAGCCTGTACGTGAGGTAGAGCGGATGGGGCGGAAAGACCACTCTCCACAAATCAACCCTCGCCGATCGATCACCTTGACACCTCGCCGAAAGTTTGTCTTTCTCATCCCCCATGCAGCGCATTTTCCCTCCCCTCCTCCTCGCGTTGTCCCTCGCGCTCGCTTGACGCACTCTGGAGCGCCGTCGGCGCGCGGGGAGCTCCGCCGCACGTCGACTTCGAGACCCACGTGGTGCTCGGCGCTGCGTTTCAGGGTGGCGTCTGCCAGCCGGAAATCGACGCGGCCGATATCGACGCCGCCGGTACGCTCACCCTGCGCATCGCGCCCTTCCCCGGGGACTGTATTGCGCTCGGCGCCCTCGTCAACCGCGTCGTCGCCGTGCCACGCCGCATCTTGCCCGCACGTTTCGTGTTCCTCCCGGCCGCGTATCACGTGGCCCACGCCTTCGTTCGCCCGGACACACCCCCCCCGGCCCAGGTCTCCGCGGCCAAGCCGAGCGTGGTTTTCTCCCCCGAGCGCCCTTCCATTTCCAATCCCGTCGGCACGGTCGCGCTCCCGCCGGGCGGCCATCTCACCCTGCGCAAGCTCGACGATGGGCGCCCGGTCTGGGTCGTGGTTCGTCGCTCCGGCGGCATTTCCGGGCGTGCTCGTGAAGCCTTCGCCCTCTCGAGGACGCGGCGGCGGCGTTTTGAATCCGATCGAGGCAAGCCAAGCTCCAGCGAACGCGCCTCGAAGCGCCGAAGCCGAGCCGCGCCGCCCGGGTGACGCGGCCCTGAGCGACGCACCCTCGATTCCGATCGCCCACGAAACAGGATCCAGGACGGCGGCACCCGTGCGATGATGGGGATCATGTCTCCCCCGCCGACCGAGGGTGCCGCGCTCCCGACCATCCACCGGCTCTTCGTCCTGATCGCCGACGCGCTCACAGGGCTCGGCGTTCGTTTCCACGCCCCCGACCTCGAGGGCCCCACGTTCCTCGTGCACGAAGCGCTCGCGGGGCAATCGCGCGAGTTTCACGATCACGCGCACGTGCTCACGATCACGGAGGGCACGAGCCCGAACGAGACGCGCCGTGACGCGCA
>JANMGF010000672.1:0-4134 GCA_031374535.1 Polyangium sp. (in: bacteria) | reverse complement strand
GTTCCTGTCCACGCCCCGCGCTTGGAAGCCCTCGGGGGCCTCCTCCCCTATTACGCAGGGCGGATATCCCATCTACGCCCGTTCGGTCGCCCTTGCCAGAGGGTTTGGGGTCGAAGCTCGGCATGTCCGATCAGCCCCCGGCGCCGACCGCCCCAGACGGGTGCCCGCTCGGGTACCATCGAGGCCCTTCGCATTCGTATGCAGGTCGCTCGACTCGTCCTCCAGCTCGTCCTCGGGATCGCCTTGACCTACGCGGTGCAGCGCTGGGACGAGAGCCGCTTGCCCGCGCCGCGGCGCGAACACGCCTGGAACACGGCGACCTGGGGGGCGGCGCTCTTCTGGTACGGGCCCCTCTCGATGCTGGCGTGGGGCTGGGTGACGCGGCGCGAAAAGGGCTTCGTGGGGGTCCTGCGGGGCCTCGGCGGGATGTTGCTGGGGGCGCTGGTGGGTCTTCTCGTCGCCCTCGTGGGCCAGGGCGTCGACCTCGCCTTCGCCTGGGCGTTCGACTTGCCGATCGAAGCGTTTTGATTTGGATCAGCGACGGCTGAGCAGGTCGCGGAATGCTTGGACGTCCAACGTGTTCGCGACGTCCTTCGCCTCGCACCACCCGCGCCGCGCTTGATCGAGGCCGAAGTGGAGGAGGTCGGCTTCTTCGGCCTTCGCAGCGTGGCTCGTGATCACGATCCTCGCGCCGGCATCCTTCACGGCACGCGCGTATCCGTCGGCGCCCGCGAGGAACCGAGGGCGCGCGTCGAGCCCCAGGAGCACGCCATGATCGCGGCAAGCCTTGGCCACCGCCTCGACGTCGAACGGCCGCGGCTTGCCCCCGTTGAAGGGGCGGGCGAGCACGTGGAAACGCCCCGATCGCGCCGCGGCGACGAGCGCGTGCGTGAGCGTCTTCTCGTCCGCGTCGGGCGCGTGAAGCTCGCCGTACACGACGACGTGCTCGTCTTTGAACTCTTCCGTCGCACCGAGAGAGCCATCCAGATGGATGGGCACCACGACGCCCGCGAGCAGCACCATCGGAGAGGCGAGCTTCCGCGCACGCTCGACCTCGCTCCGCGACGATCCGAGCACGACGAGCCACGCGGCCCCCTTCGCGCGGCAAGCAGAAGCGAGCGCGGCGATGTCGTCCGCCGAAAGAGGTCCCTGCACGAAGTCACCACGCAACGCCGAGCGCTCGACGAGCGTCGGCAGCTTGCCTTCCCGCGCCGCATCGATCTCACCACGATCCTCGCGCAGCTCGGGCGGCACGAACGCGAGCCCCACCGAGGCGAACACGTCCTCTTCCCGTTCGCCCGAGATGCGTTTGTCGTCCTGGAACACGCCCCACTCGCTGATCTTGAGCTTCTTGCGCACGCCGAGCGTACGGATCGCGATGTTGTGCGCCTTCGACCCGGTGAAGTAGTGCATCGCCGCGCCGAACGACTCGTCGGGCACCACGCGCAGATCCACCTGGAGGCCCGAACGCAAGAGCACGCTCGTCTTCGTGTCGCCGTCGGCGAGCACCTTGTCGGTCGCGGGGTCCGCGATGAGCAGCTTCCCGATGCCGGCCGAGGCGTCCGCGGTGACGAGGATGTCCACGTCGCCGACGTTGTCCCTGCGCCTGCGGTAGCTGCCGGCGACCGCGATACGCACGACGCCCGGCGCCTCGCCGAGCCGCGCCATGATGGGCTCGACCTCGGCCTCGGCAGAGGCGAGCGGGATCCGTTTGCCTCGCACCGCCCGCGCCGCGATGCCCTCCAGGATCTGCGCTTCGAGCTTCGGCCCCACGCCCTTCAGCGCCCGCAGACGCCCCTCGCGCGCGGCCTTCTCGAGCTCTTCGATCGTGTCGATCCCGAGCCCTTCGTGGATCGCCTTCGCCCGCTTTGGCCCGAGCCCCGGCAGCTCCAGCAGGTGGATCAAGCTCTCCGGCGTGCGTGACTTCAGCTCGTGCAAGAGCGCGAGCTCGCCCGAGTCCGAAAGCTCGCGGATCTTGGCCGCCAGATCCTTTCCGATGCCTGGCAGCTCTTCCAGCGCTCCCGTCCCCTTCTCGGGCAACGTGCTCACGGGCGACGCGAGCGCGGAGACGGTACGCGCGGCCCCCCGGTAAGCGCGGACGCGAAACACGCTCGCGCCCTCGATCTCCAGGAGATCCGCGACCTGATCCAGCACGTGGGCGATGCCTTCGTTGTCCATGATGTCCCTCTCCGCTCGGCGGAAAACAAATCACACTCCGTGCCCGTCGCGCTATATCCCCGCCGTGACCCCGGACGAACGGGACGAACCGAGACGGCCCTCGCCACGCGCGCTGGCCATCGCCCTGGGCTTGCTGTTTGTCCTGACGGCATCGCCTTCCGCTTCCGCTTCCATTTCTATTTCCGCCCCCCGCGGTCCGTTTGGCTGGGCCGATGAGGCGCGAGGCGGCATCCGTGGGCTCACCATCGGCCCCATCGAGAGCCTCCGCCATCCCGGCAAGGGGTACGGCAGCCCGGCGAGCGCGCGCGCGATGGACGAGGCCAAAGCGCTCGGCTCGACCTGGATCAGCCTCACCCCGTTCGGCCGCGTTTGGGACCTCGAACCAAACGGGATCGACCTCACCTTCGAGGCCCCGTTCGAGGAAAACCGGGCCAACGTCCTCCGCGCCATGGCCCAGGCACATGCGCGGGGGCTCAAGGTCTTTCTCGTCCCGCACCTGTGGGTCGAGACCGGCGGCTGGCGGGCGCTCATCGATCCGGGCGACGACGCAGCCTGGGCGCGCTGGGCCGCCGCGTACCGTCACTTCCTGCTCACCTGGGCCGAGGTCGCGGCGGAGGGCGGGGCCGAGATGTTGAGTGTCGGCGTCGAGCTCCGGAGCTTCGTCACGACCGGCCGCGCCAAGCTGTTTTTCCCGATCCTGGAAGAGGTCCGCCGGATCTACCCGGGCCTCCTGACCTACTCGGCCAACTGGGACGACGCCGAGGACACGCTCATCTTCGGCGAGCTCGATCTCGTCGGCATCAACGCGTTTTACCCCCTCGCCGACAAGGACGGCGCCGGAAGAGACGCGCTTCTGGCCGGCGGCCGTCGCGTCGCGGAGGGGATCGAGAAGCTCGCGAAGACGTGGGGTCGTCCCGTGGTGCTGACGGAGATCGGATACACGACGCGCCGCGATCCCGCCGTCCGTCCCTGGGAGTGGCCCGACGGCATGAAGGACGTGACGATCGACGAGGAGGCGCAAGCCCTCGCATACGAGGCGATCCTCGCGCCTTTGCTCGACAGCCGCGCCTGCGCCGGGTTCTTCGTGTGGCGGTATTACGCGGATCCGGACGACGTCTCGCAGGAGTCCGAGTGGGGTTTTTCCCCGCGCGGCAAGCTCGCCGAGCTCGTCCTGCGGGACGCCTTCACCGCGCGCTGGGCCGCCGACGGCCCTTCCTTCGCCGGCGACAACCTCGGCCGGCACCGCGCGCGCACCCCGGGTTTCCTCGGCTGGGAGCTCTCCCCTCCCCTCTTTTGAGGGCGAGCATTGGGACGTGCTCACGGTTTCGCCCGAACGACCCGCCGCTCCCGAAAGCCCCTTTCACCCCGTCCGCGCACCGTGGTAGGGCCCTCCCCGTACGGCATTCGCCGACGAGGAGTTTTTCCATGAAGCTTCGATCTCTTTCGGTGGCGGGGGTCCTCGCGGCGCTCGCCATGGGCGCGGCGGGTTGCGGCGATGAGCCGACGCAGAACACCACCTCGAGCTCGTCGAGCACAGGCGGCGGGGGCGGGACCGGCGGTCAAGGCGGCTCCGGCGGCGAGGGCGGCGCTGGGGGCGGTATGGGCGGCTCCGGTGGTATGGGCGGCGCGGGCGGCTCCGGCGGCATGGGCGGCGGTCTGCCTCCGGCCGAGGTCTGCAACAACAACCTGGATGACGACGGCGACACCTTCATCGACTGCGCCGACGGCGACTGCGCGGCGGCCTGCGCGGAGCAGTGTACGGGCGGCGTGGACGAGGACGGCGACGGCGACATCGACTGCGCCGACGCCGACTGCGCGATGGCGCCCGTCTGCAGCAAGCTCGTCATCAACGAGGTCGATTACGATCAGGTCGGCTCGGACACGGCCGAGTTCATCGAGATTTACAATGCCGGCGGCGACGTGATGCTCGACGGCGTCGAGGTCCTGCTCGTCAAT
>JANMGF010000646.1:0-1734 GCA_031374535.1 Polyangium sp. (in: bacteria) | reverse complement strand
CGTTTGCGTTATCGACGACGAACGTTTCTGATGACAACCGACGTGACAACTGACGTGACAACTGACGTCACAACTTGAACGCTGCGCGAGCAACCTCGCCAGCTTTCACTTGCACCGCTTGCGATTGCGCAGCTCCATCATCGGGCTTGCATGTCACGCGAGCAGTGCCTTCTTTCACGTCAGCTTCGACAGGCGTTGATCCATAACCCGTCCCGTTGATCGTCACGTTGCAGAAGCCGCCCTTCGACGTGACGCGCACCTTGCCGCTGCCACCGGCGGTGCTCGCGCCGCCCCCGCTCGCCCCGTCGCCGCTCTTGGCCACTATGTTCGGATCGGCCTTCACCAGCCGCTCCTGGATGACCTTCGTCTCGCCCTTCTCGGCGGTGAACGTGATGGTCTTCGGCACGTAGCCCGAGAGCTGCAGCACGAGCTTGTGCTCCTCGCCCGCGGAGAGGCCCTCGAGCTTCTCGACCACGCCCTTCAGCGGTTTGTTGTCGAGCCAGACCGTCGCGGGGGGATCGATCTTCAGCACCACCGTGACGGATCCGGTCTTCATCGAGGCCAGGATCACGCGCGTGGGCTCCTGCTCGGTGAGCGTGATCGACTCGCGGTGCGCCTCGAAGCCTTCCTTCGTGAGCTTGAGCTTGATCTCGCTGCCGAGCGGGAGACCCAGGACCTTGGCCGGCGTGACCTCCTTGCGCAGGTCGCCGTTGATCCAGATCGCGCAGCCCTCGTCGGCGCCACATTGGACGTCGAGCGAGCCCTTGGCCTCGGCGATCGCCGCGATGGCTGGGGGTGGGTTGTTTTTCTGCGAGTCCGCGAGATCCGCGGCTTGCTTGCGCATGTAGAAGAAGCCGCCCACGCCGGCGAGGCTCACGACGGCGAGCGCGATCCAGAGCCCCACGCTCGCGCGCTTCGGTGGTTGCGCCGACGCGCCCGTCGCCGACATGCCTCCGCCGCCGGTCACCGTGCCGTCGTACATCGACGGGCTGTGCTGCATGGCGATGATGTCGGCGAGCTGCTTGACGTCCTGCAGCGCTTCCTTCTGCTGCTCGAGTTTGTCCTCGAAGAGCGACTGCATCCACTGCGTGAGGCTGATCTGCGAGACCGGGATGCGCTCCTCGCGGACGAACGCTTCGAGGTCGCTCTGCATCTCGCGCGCGCTCTGGTAGCGATCCTCGCGCTTCTTCTCGAGCGCCTTCATCACGATGCGCTCGAGCGCAGGCGGGTACCCAGGTTTGACCTGGCCGGGGCGCGGGTAGTCCTTTTCGCAGATGAGCTTCAACGTCTCGAACTCGCTCGAGCCCTTGAAGAGGCGCTTGCCCGTGGTGAGCTCGAAGAGGAGCACGCCGATCGCGAAGATGTCGCTGCGCCAGTCGACGTCGCTGCCCGACGCTTGTTCGGGGGACATGTACGGGACTTTGCCCTTGAGCTGCCCGTCCTTCGTGTCCTCGCCGATTTGCGAGCTCGATTTGGCGACGCCGAAGTCGACGATCTTCACGTCGCCCGAGAACGTGCAGACGATGTTCTGGGGCGAGATGTCGCGGTGCACGATGTTGAGGAGGTGGCCCTCGAAATCACGCTTCTCGTGCGCGTAGGCGAGGCCCGCCGAGGTCCCGATCGCGATGCCGACCGCGTGCTCCAGCGGGAACTCGGTGAGGCCCTTCTTGCGCATCGCGCGCACGATGGAGCGGATGTCCTCGCCGTGGATGTGCTCCATGGCGATGAAGTACG
>JANMGF010000613.1:0-3740 GCA_031374535.1 Polyangium sp. (in: bacteria) | reverse complement strand
GGACGACGCCCTGCGCAGGCTCACCCTCGAAGGCGCGCGCGACCGGTACCCCGAGGGCACGCCGCCCTCCGTGATGGCCCAGATCGAGCGGGAGCTCGGCCTCATCAAGCTGCTCGACGTCGCGCCGTACTTCCTCAGCGTCAACCAGATCGTCTCGATCGCCCGGGGAAAACGGATCCTTTGCCAGGGGCGCGGCAGCGCGGCGAACAGCGCGGTCTGTTACGTCCTCGGGATCACCGCCGTCGATCCCGCGCGATCGAGCCTGCTTTTCGAGCGTTTCCTCTCCCCCGAGCGGCGCGAGCCTCCGGACATCGACGTCGACTTCGAACACGAGCGGCGCGAGGAGGTCATCCAGGCGATCTACGAGATGTACGGCCGCGACCGCTCGGCCATGGTCTCCGAGGTCATCTGTTACCGCGGCAAAAGCGCGCTGCGCGAGGTCGGCAAGGTCTTTGGTTTGACCACGGACCAGCTCGATCGGCTAAGCGGGCTCGCGCTCTACCACGAGGCCGACACGAGCGAAAAGAAGCTCGCCGAGCTCGGCTTCGATCCCGCCGACACGCGCCTCCGGCAGGTGGTTTTCCTGGCGAACGCGCTGGAAGGCATGCCGCGGCATCTGTCGATCCACGTGGGTGGCTTCGTGCTTTCGGCCGAGCCGCTCCATCACGTCGCGCCGATCGAGCCCGCGCGTATGCCCGGCCGATCCGTGATCCCCTGGGACAAGGACGACCTCGACGAGCTCGGCTTCTTCAAGGTCGACATCCTCGCCCTCGGCATGCTCACCGCGATCCGCAAGACGCTCGAGCTGGTCCACGAGCGCGAATGCCCGGACATTCCTTTCGACCCGATCGACGCGCTCGCCCGCATCCCGCCCGAGGATCCAGCCGTTTATCAGGCGATCCAGCGCGCCGACACCGTGGGCGTCTTCCAGATCGAGAGCCGCGCGCAGATGTCGATGTTGCCGCGCCTCAAGCCGAAGGTGTTTTACGACCTCGTCATCGAGGTGGCCATCGTGCGTCCGGGCCCGATCCAGGGCGGCATGGTGCACCCGTACCTGCGACGCCGCACGGGGCAGGAGGCGCCGATCTCGCCGCACCCGTGCCTCGACGGGATCCTCGCGCGCACGCTCGGCGTCCCGCTTTTTCAGGAGCAGGTCATGCAGATCGCCATGGTGGGCGCGGGCTACACGCCGGGCGAGGCCGATCAGCTCCGGCGCGACATGGCCGCGTGGAAAAAACACGGCAGGCTCGCGGGGCACCGGGAGCGGCTCCTCCGCGGGTTCTCCGAGAAGGGCATCTCGGCGCGCTTCGCCGAGCAGCTTTACCTGCAGATCCACGGCTTCGGCGAGTACGGCTTCCCCGAGTCCCACGCGGCGAGCTTCGCGCTGCTCGTGTATGCCTCGGCGTGGATCAAGGTCCACCACCCGGCCGCGTTCACCTGCGCGCTCCTGAACTCCCAGCCGATGGGGTTTTACAGCCCGTCTTCCCTCGTGCAGGACGCGCAGCGGCACGGCGTGGAGGTTCTTGCCGTGTGTGTCGTGTCGAGCGGGTGGGATCACGCGCTCACGGAGGACGGCGCGATCCGGCTCGGGATGCGGCTCGTGAAGGGGTTTGGTGCAGGGGCGGCCGAGGGTGTGCTCGCGGCGCGGGCGGAGGCGCCGCTGTCGGGGGTCGCGGATCTGGTGCGGCGCGCGGGCCTTCAGAAAAACGAGATCGAGGCCCTCGCGGAGGCGGGCGCGCTCTCTGTGCTCGTCCCGAGCCGGCGCGAGGCGCTCTGGCGGGCCCGAGCGCCGCGGCTCGATGGGCTCTTCGAGGCTTTGCCGATCGAGGAAGAGAAAGACGTGGGCCTGCCGAAGATGCGCCCCGTGGAGCAGCTCGTGCTCGACTACGGGCGGGTGGGTTTGTCCGTGAACGACCATCCCTTGCGGCACATGCGCGCGCGGCTCGAAGCCGAGGGGACGGTGACGGCGGCGTCGATCAAGGAGACACGCGCCGGCACCACGGTGCGTGTCGCGGGCCTCGTGGTGGGCCGCCAGCGCCCGGCCACGGCGAGCGGCGTCACGTTCGTCACGCTCGAAGACGAGACGGGCGTGGTGAACGTCATCGTACGCAAGGACCTCTTCGAGGAGAGCTACGCGGCCGCGCGGTACGCCAAGATCATGGCCGTGCGGGGCCGGGTCGAGCGGCAGGGGGGGTTCGGGGCGCAGGACGCCGAAGGCGATCCGAAGCCCCGAGCGTCGAACCACGAGGTGGTGCACGTCCTCGCCGAGGCCCTCGAACGCCTCGACGCGCCGGGCAAACGCGGCGTTCCCACGCGATCGCGCGACTTTCACTGAGGATCGGACCGAAGACCCTTGGAGGTCAAACCGAACGCATCGAGGTCTTCCTGGTCGCTTTTTCCTCGCCAGACCGGCCGCGACACGGCAAAGATCGCGCCGATGCTCGGCCCCTTCCGACCCTTCGCCCGTGGCGCCTTCGCCGCGGCCCTGCTCGCCGCGTGCAGCAGTGGGTCGTCTACGCCGACGGATGCGGCGCCTTCGCCGAGCGGATCGTCCGGCCCCGTGCCGCTCGGCTCGTTCATCGCGCCGAGCCCCACGTTGTCCACGCCGCCGAAATCACACCTGCCGAACCCGCTCCACCTGCCGCCGCGCCGGATCAAGCTCGACCCTGGGCGCCGGGTCTTCACGTTCTCGGAGCCGATGCTGGAAAGCGCGCGGCTCGGCTCGACGCTCGTGCTTTACGCGGCCACGGCGCTTGGCCTCGACGGTGACGATCTGGTCATCGAGGGCCAGCAGGGCGGCCCTTCGTACAAGGTGCACGCCGGGTACGTGATCCCGGTCCCGGACGGGGTGAAGCCGAAGCTCGGCGACGCCGTGCTCACCGAATGGAACGGCGTGATGAAACACGCCGTCGTGCGCCGGTACGTGAAGGATCGGATCGCGGTGCGTTACACCGACATGGAGGCCCGCGCGCCCGAGGCGCTCTTGAAAGGCGTGCGCTGGGTGCGGCAGACGAACGGGCTCGAGCCTGGCAACTATGCGGCGTGGCGGCAGGAGGGCGAGTACCGGCACGTCCTGCTCGTCTCGCCGCTGGAGACGGGCGGCGCGCGGCGCTGGTTCTGCCTTGGATTCGGCGGCGCCGCGTTGATCGTGGACGAGGCGGATGTGCAGCCGATCCCGATCAAGTGGAAAGGCAAGCCGGGCGCCGTCGTGTGGGCGGAGTGGGCCGGCAGCATGCGTCGTGCCGTCATGCAGAGCGAGAACGAGCCCGGGATCTTCACGGTGAAGTTCGAGCGCGCCGGCAAGCCCGAAGGGGTCGGTTACGGGCTCATCATGGATCCGCTCTGAATTTCGCCCCACCGCGAAGCATTTTGCGCACGTTGCGGGTCTGGAATTGCTTGCCGCATGGTGTTAGAAAACAGCATCCATGCAGCTCCGAGAGGCCATTCGCGCCGCGCGTCAGTGGGTTCCTTTCGCCGTACGCACCGCCGGGTATGGAACGATTTCGCTCACGCTTGGCCCGCTCACGCGGGATCACGCGGCGAGCTTGTGGGCGATGAAGCGATGGTGTCAGGCGAGCACGCTTCAGCTCCACATGAACATCGACGCGACGGGGCTGGAGAACGCGCCCACGGACAGGCCGTTCGTTTATTGCTCCAATCACCAGAGCCTCCTCGACATCCTCGTGCTCGGCGCGGTCCTCCCCGGTGATTTCAAGTGGGCGGCGAAGGCCGAGCTGCTC
>JANMGF010000611.1:0-37623 GCA_031374535.1 Polyangium sp. (in: bacteria) | reverse complement strand
GATCGTCACCTTGTGCACGGGGTCGGCGTTCTTCTCGAGCAGCTTGGCCACGAGCGCGTGGCCGGCCTCGTGGAAGGCCGTCGTCTTCTTCTCCTCGTCGCTGATCACCATGCTGCGACGCTCGGTGCCCATGAGGACCTTGTCCTTGGCCATCTCGAAGTCGTGCATCGAGACGAGGTCCTTGTCCTGGCGCGCGGCGAGAAGCGCGGCCTCGTTGACGAGGTTCTCCAGATCGGCCCCGACGAACCCGGGCGTGCCGCGGGCGATGATGTCGAGGTCGACGTCCGGGCCGAGCGGCACCTTCTTCGTGTGCACGCGGAGGATGCCCTCGCGGCCACGCACGTCCGGGCGGTTCACCACGATGCGCCGATCGAAGCGGCCAGGGCGCAGGATCGCGGGATCGAGGACGTCCGGGCGGTTCGTCGCGGCGATGATGATGACGCCCTCGTTCGACTCGAAGCCGTCCATCTCCACGAGGAGCTGGTTCAAGGTCTGCTCGCGCTCGTCGTGCCCGCCGCCGAGGCCCGCGCCGCGGTGCCGGCCGACGGCGTCGATCTCGTCGATGAAGATGATGCAGGGCGCGTGCTTCTTGCCTTGCTCGAAGAGGTCACGCACGCGGCTCGCGCCGACGCCGACGAACATCTCGACGAAATCCGAGCCCGAGATCGAGAAGAACGGCACGCCCGCCTCGCCTGCGATCGCCTTCGCGAGCAGCGTCTTGCCCGTGCCGGGCGGGCCCATCATGAGCACGCCCTTCGGGATGCGGCCGCCGAGCTTCTGGAACTTCTTGGGATCCTTGAGGAAGGCGATGATCTCTTCGAGCTCGTCCTTCGCCTCGTCGATGCCCGCGACGTCCGCGAACGTCACCTTGTTCTGCGACTCCGAGAGCAGCCGCGCGCGCGATTTGCCGAAGCTCATCGCCTTGCCGCCGCCCGCCTGGAGCTGCCGCATGAACAGGTAAAACATCACGAGCAGGAAGACCATCGGCAGGATGGTCACGAGCGCGCCCGACCAGAACGGGGAGGTGTCTTCCTTCTCGAAGGTGACGGCCACCTTGTTGTCGACCAAGACCTTCGTGATCTCGTCGGCGTTGTCCGGGCCGATCGTGACCTTCTTGACCTTGGAGCTGCTCTTCGGGTCCTTCACCCAGAACGTGTATTCACGTTCCTTGATCGAGACGGAGTCGACGTGCGGCTCCTTCTCTCGATCGGCTCGGACCTGGGTCATGAACTCGCTGAACGAGACCTGCGTGGCAGGCGGGCGATCAGGGCTCAGGAACTGCCAGATCACGAGGAACATCATGATCAGCAGGACCCAGAGCAGGAGCGTCTTGTGCGATTGCTTCACGAGGATCCTCGGGTTGCCCGCCCCGATCTCGCCGGGACGAGCAGACTGCGTCCAAATGTAACGCTTCTTTGGGCCAGCATGCCACGCGGTGGCATGCCCGTCGATGGAAGCCAAGCCGCGCGGTTCACCCGGCACGGACGCGGCTCGATCATTTCTTTTCGGTAAGGACGATCTTCCCCTCTGGGAAGGTCACGTCGAGCTCCCGCCCCCCCTTCACACGAATCTTCACAATTCGCGCGCCCTTCTTTTGCGCCCGCTCGATCGTCGCCCGCTGCGCCTGGCCAAGGTCGCCGAGCGGGTCGTCGGTCGGACAAATCGCCCCGAGCATGTCCGCGAAGGCACAGAGATGCTCGACGATCCGCGGGGATAGATCCTCCAGCAGAGGAATCAACTCGCGACGCACCCGGACGCGCGTGAAACGAGGGTCGAAATTCGAGGGATCCCGGGCATGGACGAGATCGTGACGGTCGAGGTGGAGGAGGACGTCGGCCCGGCGCGCCCGGATCAAAGGACGCACGAGATCCCGAGGGAAAGCGGATCCGCTCGGGGCAACCGGCGCAGGGGCGCGCGCCTCGAGGACGGCGAGCCCACGTGGCCCCGCGCCCCGCAAGAGACGCAAAAGCACGGTCTCCGCCTTGTCGTCGGCGGTATGCCCCGTGGCGATCACCGACGCGCCCCGCTGCGCCGCAGCGTCCTGCAGCGCCCGATGACGTGCCTCCCGCGCGCGCGCCTGCAAATTGCCGCCGGGCTCGACGTCGACGCGCGTCACCTCGAAAGGAACGCCGAGCTTGTCGCCGAGCTCGGCCGCGAGCGCGAGCTCTTCCCGAGCCTCGGTGCGTAACCCGTGATCGACGCCGTGCGCGATCACCTCATGGCCGAGCTCGCGGCGGAGGAGCGCGAGCACGTGGAGCAGCGCCGTCGAGTCGGGGCCGCCCGAGCAGGCGACGAGCACGACGTCACCACGACCGAAGAGGCGTTCGTCGCGAATGGTGCCGAGCGCGAGGCGGCGCAACGCAGGCGGGTGTGAGCGCCGCGCGATCACGGCTCCTTCGGCAGGGCGCGGCGAACGAGAGGGGCGGGTCAACGGAGCTCGAAGGTCTTGCAGAAGACGACCTCGTCGCGGTCGTCGAGGTCGGGCTCGTGGTGCATCACATGCGGGTATCCGAGCGAGCAACGATCGCCGTCGGGATCGTACTGCGCGCAGTCGCCGCAGCTGAACACGAGGCGGAAGCGGCGCGCCTCCTGCCGAAGCTGTTCGTCGATGCGGTGGATCATCTGGAGAAAGCGTAGTGCGCGCCGCGGCGACGTACGAGGCGGGCCACGGTCTCCACGTGGCTCGTCTGCGGGAAGAGCTCGACCGTCTCGAGGTGCGTGAGCGCAAACCCCGCGCGCACGAGCGTGCCGAGGTCCCGCGCGAGCGTGGCGGCGTCACACGCGACGTACACGATCCGATGCACCTTCGAGGCCGCGAGCGCCCGGGTCGCGCCCTCGGCGCCGGCGCGCGGCGGATCGAGCACGACGACCTCGACACGTGGCGGGATGGCTGTCGTATCCGCGTCCGCGACGACGACCTTGCCCGGTAGATCACGCGCGGCGAGGTTCTCCCGCGCCGATCGCGCAGCAGCCTCGTCCGACTCGACCGCGACGAACGAGGCCGCGCCACGAGCGAGCAGGATCGAGAGCGTGCCGCTGCCGGCGAAGAGCTCGAGCACGTGGCCGTTCGTCGGCTCGGTCGCGCCCTCCGCGGGTACGTCCACCTGCGCACGGGCGAGCTCCGCGACGCGTCGAGCGAGCAGGATCGACCCGAGATCCGAGCTCTGCGCGAACGATCCCGCGGCCACGACGAGCGGCGCGCCATCCGCGCCTTCGAGCACCGGTCGCGGATCGCCGAAGTTTGCCGGCGTCTTCACGCCCTCCATGCGCACACGCGCGCCGGCCCACGACCCTTCCGCGACGCGTCGATCGATCGCCGTCCACGCCGCAGGCGAGATCTCGCCGCGCCACGCGATGTCGATCACGAGCTTCCCGCCCGCGCCCCGCGCGATCTGCACGTCGCCGTCACCCGAGGATCCCGCGAGGGCCGTGGGGATCTCGTCGAGGGCTGCGGTGATCGAGGAAGAGAGCACGACACACGTCGGGGTCACGACGAGCGCGTGGGACCCTTGCGCGCGGTAGCCGATCCGCACGCGACCACGCTCGCCACGCACGTAAAGCCGAGCGCGTGTGCGGTATCCGAGAGGCTCGGGCGCAGGGTGCACGCGGATCTCCGGCGGCGTCTCTCCCGTCGCATGCGCGACCGCGCTCCGGACGATCTCCACATGCGCCGCTTCCTGGGCGCGTGGCGTGAGGTGCATGAAGTCGCAGCCGCCGCAGGCCGCCGCATGGAGGCACGCGGGTTCGACGCGGTCCGCGCTCGCCTCGATTACCCGCAGCAGGCGTCCTCGCGCGGGACGCGTGTTCCGATCGACCTCCGCCTCGACCTGCTCGCCCGGCGCCGCGCCCGGCACGAAGACGGCCGTTCGATCGGCGAGCCGAGCCACGCCCGCGCCGCCTGCGGCCAGGCTCTCGATGTGCAGGATCTCCGCGCGGGGCGGGTACTTCGGCTTCGCCGGCTTCCCCCCCGGATCCTGCTTTCCGGCCGGACGCGTTCCTCGATGCATCGACGGAGACTACGTCACGACGAACGCGCGCGCATCGCCCGCCCCGTTTCCGGCGGCGAGCGGTCGGCTTCGACCTACTTCATCGACACGCGTTGCGCGGTCACCTGACCGGACACGACGATGACGGAGATGACCTTCGTCATGTCGCCCTTCTTGAGCGTGACCCGGTGCGAGCCCGGCTTGACCGAGAGGTGCACGATCGGCGACGGGCCGAGCGAACGACCGTTGTCGAGCACGTCGTCGCAGAACGGGTTGCACACGATCGTCAGGAAGCCCGGCTCTCCCGACGCGGCCGCCGCGCTGGCCGTCGCTGTGGGGGCCGCCGTGGGTGCGGCTGCCGTCTTGGCTGCGGCCGGCGCGTTGGCAGGGCCCGGCGCAGGCGTGGGTGCTGCGGCCGTCTCGGCGGGCGCGGCCGTCTCGGTGGGTGCAGGTGCGGGCGCGGGCGCAGGGACGGCGACGGCGCTCGGGATCGGCGGCAGCTCCGGAACGGCCGAGACCGCCGGCTGCGTGGTTTGTTGCTGCGCGTTCAGCTTGAAATACACGAGCACGCCGATGCCGATCACGCTGAGCGCGACGAGCGCGACGACCATGAAAAACACGCCCGTGTTCCGCCTGGGCGCTTGCTGCCGGGCCGCCTCCTGCTGCGCCATCCAGAGCGCGGCGGGATCGGGGCGCGGCAACGACATCGCGGTCTCGATCTGCGACTGCGAGCGCTGGCCGTACCCTTGCGGAACCTGCGGGTTCGGGTTGCTGATCGGGTAAGCCTGCTGCTGCCCGTATTGCTGCTGCGGCTGCTGCTGCTGTCCGAAGCCGAAGCCCGGTTGTTGCGGTTGCCCCATGCCTCCGTTGAAGCTCGGTTGCTGCGGCGCGGGGTATCCACCGAAGCCTCCGGACTGCGGAGACGCGCCGAAGCCTTGCCGCGGCGGCCCGGGATCGGGGAGCTTCGCGTTTGCCGGAAGCGCGATCGTCGCGTTGAGATCGTCGTCGGGATATCCGCTGTTCGGCAGCGCGGCCGTGCGTTCGTTCTGACCCGGCGGCGCACGCATCCCGGCGGCGGGAAGGGGCGTCGTGAGCTGCGGCCTTTGCTGGGCTTGTGGCCCTGACCGGCCTGCGCTCGGCAGCGGACCTCCCGCGGACTTCTCGAGGTGCTCCCGTGTCGCGACCGTGGTCGGCACGTCTTCGTCGTCGTCCATGAGCGACGTGGAGGCCATCTGCTGCGACGCGGATCGATCCTCGGGCGGCGGCATGGCGACCGGCTGGCGGTTCGCGATCGGCTGCGCCGTCGACTTCGAAGGCGCCGTCGCGCGACCCCGCTTGTCGTCCTCCTCGTCGTCGAGCAACGAGAGCTCGTCGGCCGCGCCGCCGCCTTGCGCGCGGAGCTGATCGACGTTGACCGTCGACGTGACCTCGGCCGCCCACGCGAGGTGCGCCTCGCGTTTGGCGATGCGATCGGTGAAGACGTGCCGGACGAACCCCGCGACCTCCTCGGGACCGACGAACGATCCGGCCTGCATCAAGAAGCTCTGCAGAGCGCGGGAAAACTCGCGCGCGGTCTGGTAGCGGTCCTTCTTGTTTTTCGCGAGCGCCTTCATCACGACGACCTCGAGGCCGGGCGCGTAGCCCCGCACGATCGTCGAGGGCGGCGGCACGATGCAGGCCTGCACCTTCTCGAGCGTGTCGAGATCGGTGTCCATGCGGAAGAGCCGCTGGTTCGTCGTCAGCTCCCAGAGCACGACGCCAAGCGCGAAGATGTCCGTCGTGCGATCCACGTCCGCGCCGCGCACCTGCTCGGGGGACATGTACGCGAGTTTGCCCTTCAGCGTTCCTGCGCGTGTGGACGCGAGCCGGTCGGCCACCTTGGCGATGCCGAAGTCGACGACCTTCGTGTAGCCGTCATACGTGACGAACAGGTTGTGCGGCGTCACGTCGCGGTGGACGAGCCCGAGCAGCTGTCCGTTCTTGCCGCGTAGCTCGTGCGCTGCGTGGAGCCCTTCGGCCGCGTCCGCGCAGATGCGGGCCGCGAGCTCGGCGCTGATGTGGAGCCTCTTCTCCTCGGCCCGCCGCATGACTTCACGCAGCGGCTCGCCGTGGAGGTACTCCATCGCGATCCAGTAGGTGTTGTCGTCTTTGCCGAGATCGAAGACCTGCGCGACGTTCGCGTGGTTGATCCCGGCTGCGATGCGCGCCTCGTCGAGGAACATGTCGACGAATTGATCGTCTTCGACGAGGTGCGGGTGGATGCGCTTGATCGCGACCCACTTCTGGAAGCCGCCGGGGCCGTCCATGCGCGCCAGATGCACGCTCGCCATGCCTCCGACGCCGATCTCGTCGACGACGCGGTATCGTCCGAGGAAGAAAGTCCCAGGCGGCTGCTTTTCGGGTTCTTTCGAGCGGGGGCCGGACGAGGAGGCGGGTGCGCTCCTGTTGTTTGCCGGCGCCGGACCGCCCGATCGGGAAGCAGCGGGTCGAGGCGGAGGTTGAGCCATGACGCGTTGATCGAAGCCTACCGCGGAATCGCTTCCATTTGCCATGGACGCGGAAGCGATGCGCGACGCTTCCGGATGTTCAGCGGGCGAGCATGCTCCATCGACGGGGCGTACGGAGGCTTCGAGGCTCGCCAGGGGCGCGGAAGAGAGCCCGTCTTCTCCTCAACGGGAGGTCCTCAACGGGAGGTCCTCAACGGGAGGCTCAGGGGAAGGGCTGACCGGGCTGGCCGCGCTCGAAGTAGAAGCGAAAGAAACCCGTCACACGTGATTGGAGTTCCTTCGGGATCTCGTCGGCACGTTTCCCCACGGGGGCGTCGCGCGGATCACCCATCCACACGTCGAACTCGGCGTCCGTGTACTTCTCGGCGGCCTCCGCCTCGTTCGGATCCCCGCTGAAGAGCGAGTGGAACGTGACCGAACCATCCACGGCGTAGAGGATCACGTTCTGGTTGTGGCATGAGCGCTGGAGGTACAGCGAGAGATGGATGGCCGGCTGGCCCTCGGGCGGCGGAAGCGCGAAGTCCGAGCCCGGAGGCAAGACGCCCGGCGAGAGCGTCACGTCGAGCGGCTTTCCCAGAAGATCGTCACGAACGAGGCTCACGTCTTCGACGAGCACCGCGAGCCCGTCCGAGACCTCTTGCAGATCGGTCCCGCGCTGCACACGCATCTGCAACGTCGAGCGGTACGGCACCGCCGCGAAGAAGTCCGGGCGCAAATCGTAGGCGTCGAACCAGCATTCCTTGGCGACGAGCGCGTCGCTCTTGACCTCGCCTTCGCCCTGTCCGAGCGAGCAGCCCATCGCGCCGAGCGCGAGGAGGCACGAGACCCCGAGGCAGAGACGCGTGTTCATGCGGCGCTCCCGCTGTCCTCGTGGATCGCGGCCTTGATCGTGGCCCCGCCGTAGACGCGATCGCCGTCGTACGCAACCGCCACCTGCCCGGGCGAGACCGCCTTCACGGGGGATCGAAAACGCGCGATGAGCACCTCGCCGCCCTGCGCTGGATCGATCACACGTTCGATCGTCGCGCGTTCGCCCTCGTGACGCGCGCGCACCCGCACGTCGGCCTCGAGCGGGAACGTCACGTCGTCGCTCCACGCGCCCTCCGTGAGCAGCGCGCCCGTCGCTCGCAACGCGTCCTCGCCGCCGAGCTTGACCGCCCCCGACTCCGCGTCGATCCCCACCACGAACGCGGGCCGACCAAGCGCCACGCCGATGCCCTTGCGCTGGCCGATCGTGAACCGATGCACGCCCTCGTGTTGTCCGACCGTACGTCCACGATCGTCCAGGATCGGACCTGGACGCACGCGCGCTTTCCCGGCGCGATCCTCGACGAACGCGCCGTAACCGCTGCTCGGGACGAAGCAGAGCTCCTGGCTCTCACCCTTGTCGGCGCGCGGGATGCGACGCGTATGCGCCTCCGCGCGCACCTCGTCCTTCGTCGCGTCCCCGAGCGGCAGGACGAGCTTCCGTAGCTCGTCCTCGCGCAGCATGTGCAGGAAGTAACTCTGATCCTTGATGCGATCCTTGCCCCGGTAGAGCCGCGCTCGTCCGTCGTCGCCGATCGCCGTGCGCGCGTAGTGCCCCGTCGCCACGAACGCCGCCCCGAGGCGCTCCGCGAGCGGGAAAAGCTCGCGCATTTTCACCGAGCGGTTGCACGAAACGCAGGGGCTCGGCGTCTCGCCGTCGAGGTACGCGTCGACGAACGGATCCACCACGTGCTTTCGGAAGAGCTCACGCCGATCGAAGGTGTAGTGCGGGATCCCCAGGTGATCGGCCGCGCGCCTGGCGTCGTGCTGGTCCTCGGGCGCGCAGCAACGACCCCGCTCGCTCCGGTCGTCGGGGTAATCCCAGAGGTGCAATGTCACCCCGATGACCTCGTAGCCGGCGTCGCAGAGGCGTGCGGCCGCCACGGAGGAGTCGACTCCGCCGCTCATGGCGACGACGATCCGCGTTCCCTTCGTCACGGGGTCGAGCTTAGCGCCGAAAAGCCCGCGGCGCGGGCCGAATCCCTCCGAGCGACCGGGCCAAGACGGCCGGCCCCGAGCGCCTCTGGACGAAACCGACCGGCCGGCCCCCTTGCCTCTTGGCCCCCTGCCGAGCGCACGTGGTACGGTTTCGCCGATGCCCCGAGGGCTCGTGCTCGTGATCGAAGACGACGAGTGGGTCAGCAGCCTGCTCTCGGGCGCGATCCGTGATGCGGGCTACGACGTGCTCGTCTGCAATACCGCGCAAGCAGGGCTCGATACGGCCTGCGAACGCGAGCCGGACTGCATCATCTGCGACATCGATCTGCCGGATCACGACGGCTACTGGTTCGCTCGCAACGTCCGCACGCAGCCCTCGCGTGTCTCGGTGACGCCGTTCCTCTTCCTGTCCGCCCTCGACGATCAAGAGGCGCGTCTCGAAGGGTTTCACGTCGGCGCCGATGCGTACATGACGAAGCCTTTTCGCGTCGACGAGGTCGTCGCGCAGGTCGGCGCGCTCGTGCAGATGGCCTCGCGTCTGCGCAAGCGTCGCGACTCGCTCGTCTCCATTCCGCCTTCGTCCGCGGTCGAAACGACGGCCATTCAAGGCGATCTCAGTCAGATGTCGATCGCCACCGTGCTCACGGTGCTCGAGCTCGAGCGACGCACGGGCCTCGTCGAGGTCGTCAGCAAGAAACGCAAGGTGCAGCTCGAGGTCGCGTCCGGGTTCATCACCTCCGGCACCATCGGCGGCACGAGCAGCGACGCGATCACGATCCTGCGCACGATCCTCGTCTGGAAGGTCGGGCGGTTCTCGTTCGTCCCGCAGCCCGATCGACCGCCCTCGGGCAACGCGCAGCCGATCGGACATCTCCTCCTCGAGGCCGTGCGGCTCGAAGACGAGAGCATCCACAACGGCGAGCAACCTCGTTCGAGCAGGGGCGCGCCATCCACGCGCCTCTCCGCGCCCTCGATGGGTGGACCTCCGTCGCGACACGGAGACCTCGGTCCTCCTTCGTCGAGGGCGTTCTCCGAACCAGCGAAGCCTGCCCCGCGACGCGCTCCCGCCGTCGAACAGGCCCCGCGCGCGAACGACGACAGCGCCGTGGAGGATCGGAAAGCCTATTACGACTGGGCAGATTTCGGCGCGGAAGATGCCCCGCCGCCGGCCGCGACCGCGCATGCGCTGGAGGGTCCGAGCTCGGGGGATCTGGTCCCCGAGTCTGCGTACGGCGACGACGCGCAGCTCGTCGAGGAGCCGGATCAACTCACGGAGTTGCCCGAGGATTCGCTCGACGAGATCGACGAGTCGCCCCCCGCGTCCGAGTACCAGCTCGACGAGAACGATCTCGAAGGTCCAGCGCCTGCATATCGTCCAGCGATGGGCGGGATGCCGCGACGACCGGGCAGCGGGCAAACGCCTGCGCAGACCGGACCGTTGCGGTCGTCCTTCGGGCACGGGACCGGTCCTGTACGTCCGGGGGC
The DNA here is from genome assembly GCA_031374535.1 of Polyangium sp. (in: bacteria). Classification (GTDB taxonomy): domain Bacteria; phylum Myxococcota_A; class Polyangia; order Polyangiales; family Polyangiaceae; genus Polyangium. The sequence goes on along the minus strand of JANMGF010000611.1, from coordinate 27,680 downwards.
CCTGGCGCCGCGTTTGCCCGGCGCGCCTCCGCCGCGCCTCACGCCGCCGGCAGGTCGACCCGCGATGGGAGGGGGTTTGCCCGGTCCGCTTCCGCGTCAAGCCACCGCGCCGAAGAACCCCGGGGGTTTGCCCGGACCACCCCCCCGCGCCGCCGGCGGCCCGAATCGCCTGCCCGGTCCGCCGCCGCGACAACCGATCGCTCCTTCACGGGCGAGCGGTGAGTACACGCGTCCGTCTTTCCCCGGCCCTGCGCCTGCGCCGCCGCTGCCGGGCGCGCACCAGAAAAGCACGCCGCCGCCGCTTCCGAACGCGGGTGGAGCGAGCCCCACGCGACCCGGGCTCGATCCTGGAACGGGCCCCGTGCCGCGCGCGCCTGCGCTGCCGCCCCGTTTGCCCTCGCAGACGCGCCCCGATCTCAGCGACAGCGGCGTTCGTCCGGCCCCTCCGCCGCTCCCGCCGCACAAGCCGCAGACGGGGCCGGTCAACGACAAGAAGCGCTGAGAGCGCTCACCTTCAGGCGAGGTTCTGCTCGGGATCGTTGTTGCCCGGATCGTGATCACGCAGGTACCCGAGGTTCACCGCGTTCACGATCGCATGCGCGAGCAGAGGCCCGACGAGCGAACCCGTGGCTGCGAAGATCGCGCCGAGGATCAGGCCCACAGCCGTCGCCCACGCGGTCCAGACCCAGCGGCTCGGTCCGCGGATCTGGTGGAGCAATCCGAAGAGCACGCCCGAGCCCACGACGCCGATCACCGGCGTGAGCAGGCCGCGGAACAAGATCTCCTCGCCTAGGCTCGACAGGCCGGCGAGGAGCAAGATCTGTCCGACGGAAAGATCCTTTGCGACCGGACGAAGCTCACCATGGAGCCGACGCGCCCATCCGAACCGCGTGACCGTGAAACGTGTCGTGGCCACGAGGATCGTGGCGAGCGCGATGCCGAAAAGCGCGCTCGTGAGCGTCGCGACGGTCGACGTCATCCCGAGCCACGGATCCGGGTGCACCCACGGCGCGCCGTCACGCAGCGCCAGGGCGAGGGCCGTCGCGAGGCACGCGAGGAGCGCATACCCGGCGGCCACGCTCCACGCCGCAGCGCTCCGGCCCGTCCGGGTCCACCGTCCCCGCATGCGCATCATGTTGACACGTCCCTGGGTCCCCGTGAAGCGAGCCGCGCCGTCCCGGCCGTGCGTCCGGCCGCGCGAGCGTGGCCCGGGTCGTGGATCCCTGCGCTCTCCCCTGGCCGTGGGGCCGGCGCCGGATTACATGCGCCCATGATGCACGCGACCGTGGTCAACATGCCGGCTCCGAGATGCGCGAGGGCGACGCGCGGACGGATCGCCCACGTGGCACCGTGACCGCCGGATCGATGCCCGGTCGATGCAGGGCCTGTGCCGCGGATGTCCCTTCCAGCGCGGACGTTTGTCCGCGGTGCGGGACGTCGCAACGCATGGAGGTTTGTCCGCACTGCGGCGCCACGGCAGGAGCCTCGCGCGACGAGGAGCTTCGGTTCCGCTGCGACGTCTGCGGCGGCCCACGCGTGCCGCTCGACCCCAGGCGGATGCGCCGCAGCGGCAAGGAGGTCACGGCGTTGAAGCGCGCCGAGGCCGCTCGAAGGGCACGCGCCAAGAACCGCGCAGGCGCTGTCGCTGCGGGCGTCGCGCTCGTCGGTACCGTCGGGATCTTCGCGATCTACGGGCTGCTCGGCGTGATCGGCGTCGTGAACCCGGGGCTCGGGTTCGTCCTCGCGAGCTTGATGACCGCGGGTGGGCTGTCCGGGCTGATCGCGTGGTTCGTCGCGCGCTCGAGGGCACGGGGCAAGGAGATCGATCCCGCGCTCGACGAGGCATGGTTGTCGGTCGCGGCGGACGTCGCCGCGCAGACCAAGGGACCCGTCACGGCGCGTGCGCTCGCCGAGGCGCTCCCGATCGAGGAGCCGCAGGCTGAGGAGCTGCTCGCGTTGCTCGAAGCGCACGAGTTCGTCCGCGGGGATGGAACCCTCGCGAACCGGACCGGACTTCGAATTGGGGCCACGGCGGACCAACCCGATCTTGCGGCCGTCGAGGCGGAGGCCGAAGCAGAGGCCGAGGCCGAGGCGGGCGCGCCCGGCGTGACGCGCGAGAAGGCGTGATGGGCGAACGAGAACGAGAAAAGACGAAGCCGAACGTACGCCGTGCCCTCTCCCACGTGGGCGGAGAAGCGTCCGTCGAGGGAGATGCGACGCGCGGCGCGGCCCTCGTCGCGGCGCTCGACGTGCCTCCGTCCGAGGTCGCGGAAGAGGCTGCGCGCGCGCACGTCCACGGCTTCCACAGCTATCCGGCGCGTATGCATCCGGTCACCGCGCAGAGGCTCGTCGAGTCCTTCTCGCGGCCCGGGGACGTCGTGCTCGATCCGTTTTGCGGGAGCGGCACGGCGCTCGTCGAGGCGCGCCTCGCGGGTCGCAAGGCGATCGGCGTGGACGCGAATCCGCTCGCGGTACGCCTCGCGGCGCTGAAGCTCCGCGACACCTCGGAGGCCCAACGCACCGCGCTCATCGAGGCGGCGCGCGAGGTCCAGGCCTTCGCGGACGAACGTCGCAAGGCGAAGCTGGGTCCGACGCGGCGTTACGGTCCGGAAGATCTCGCGCTCTTCGACCGTCACGTGCTCCTCGAGCTCGACGGCGTACGCGCCGGGATCGATCGCATCAACGACCTCGGCGTGCGTGCCGAGCTCGAGCTCGTGCTCTCGTCGATGCTCACGAAGCTCAGCCGCCGCACCTCGGACACCTCCGATCGCGAGCACGAACGTCGCATCGCGTCTGGCTACCCGGCGCGGCTCTTCGTGCGCAAGGCCGAGGAGCTCGGCGCACGTCGACACGAGGTCGCCGATCGGCTCGCCGCTGCCCCGCCCGCGCGTGTCCTCGAAGGAGACGCGCGTCGCCTCGACGGCATCCTCGATCGCTCCGTGGATCTCGTCGTCACGTCGCCGCCCTACCCGGGCGTTTACGACTACCTCGCGCACCACGAGGCGCGCCTGCGCTGGCTCCGCCTTCGCCCCGACCGCTTTGCTCGCGACGAGATCGGCGCTCGCCGCAGGTTCGACGCGATGGGGCCTGACGAGGGCGTGGCCCGCTGGGAACACGAGATCGGCGACGTCCTTGCCGCGCTCGGCCGCGTCATGCGCCCCTCCTCCACCGCGATCCTCCTGCTCGCCGACAGCGTCGTCGCGGGCCGCCCCGTTTACTCCGTCGACGTGATCCGCCGCGCCGCGCCCCGCGCGCGTCTCCGCCTCGACGCCGTCGCATCGCAGCCGCGCCCGCACTTCCACGCGCCGACCCGCGCGGCCTTCGCGTCGCGCCCGCGCCGAGAGCACGCGATCCTGCTCGTTCGTCCCTAGCCACTGCGTCTTCGCGCGACGAACTGTTCCATCCACGCCCTCGTGTGGCAGGATGCGCGCGGCGGCTCGGTCCGCCTACGGAGACGGGCAGATGTGGCGAGAAACGAGCGCGGTGGTCTTTGCGGTTTCCCTGCTGATCGGCTGCAACAAGGGCAGCGACGGGGAGGGGCCTGCTGCGGCGTCCGAGGGGGCGATCGGCGTCGCGGAGTGCGACGCGTACGTGAAGAAGATGGAGGCCTTCCTCGATGGACTTCCCGAGGAAGCGCGGGCCGCGCGCGAGCCGGGCTTCAAGGCGATGCGCGCCGCGTGGCGTGACGCCGCGCAAGCCCCCGGCGGCAAGGAGGGGCTCGCGGCGACGTGCAAGGAGAACCTCGCGACCTTGCCCTCCAGGTAAAACGCGCGTCCGAGGCGCGTTCCTTCACGCGAACTGCGGCACCTCGGCCGGGTAGTGCTGCCGGATGAACGAGGCCCACGGAGGACGGCGATCCACGTGGAACACGTCGCCCGAGAGGATCGACGTGATGAGCCTGCGGATCGTCGGACGCTGGTTCTGCTCGAACAACGCCTCGCGAAAGTTCCCCGCGTAGAAGCTCTGCACGACGCCGAGGAAGAGATCGACTGCGTACCGCACGTTCGCCTCGTATGCGGTGAACGACGCGCGTGAGACGTCGCCTGTCGTGAGCGCCCGATCGATCGCCTCGGCCGCGAGCGCGCCTCCCTTGATGGCGAGATGCGCGCCCGTCGAGAACAACGGATCCAGGAAGCCGCCGGCGTCCCCCACGAACAACCACCCATCGCCTGCGAGCTGATCGATCCGGTACGAAAAATCAGCCAGCGCCCCGACCGACCTTTGCCGTTCTGCGCCTGCGAGGAGTTCGGTCGCCCACGACGATCGAGCGACCGTTCGATCGTAAAACGAATCGAGCGACTCGCCCTTCTGCTTCTGCCGCATCCACTCCGACGAGACGACCATCCCCACGCTCGTCACGTCGCCGCGGAAGGGGATGAACCAGAACCATCCATGCTCGAAGATCACGAGCTGGATATTCCCTTCGTCCTGCCCGCTCTGCCGAAAGGTGCCGCGGTAGTGCGTGAAGAGCGCGGTCTTGTCGAGCCGCGCGATGTTCGCCTTCCGCCGCGTGCGTGATGCGAGCAGCGTGTCGCGCCCCGTCGCGTCGGCGATCACGGGTGCGTGGAGCTCGACCACCTCCCCGGGCTCACGGAGGTTTCTCGCGCGCACGCCGACGGCGCGGCTGCCTTCGAAGAGCACCTCCGTCGCTTCCCACTGCTCTCTCACCTCGGCGCCGAGCTTGCGCGCGTGTTCGAGCAGCATCTGATCGAACTCGGCCCGCGGCACCTGATACGCGTACGTGTACGCCGGCTCGAAGCTCTCGGCGAAGCGGTACGTGCTCTCGCGCCGCGTCGTCGAGCAGAGAAAACGCGCGCCGTACTTGCGCAAAAATCTTCGATCGAGCTCCTCGTCGACGCCGAGCTCGCAGAAGATCTCACGCGATCGAGGGAGCAACGACTCGCCGATGTGGAAGCGTGGGAACTTCTCCCGTTCGAGCACGAGCGCGCGCCGCCCTCGTCGAGCGAGGCTCGCTGCGAGCGTCGAACCGCCGGGCCCTCCCCCCAGGATCAAAACATCCCAAGAATGATCCGCCATTCTTCCTGGATACCGCGCCTCGGTTTCATCGCCAATCACGAGGCCGCATGGTCGACGCCGGGCGATGCTTCCGTTAGAGACGCGACGTGATCCGCGTCGAGTTTCTCGCGAACGATCTCGGCCCTTCGACCGGGGCGAACGCTTCGCCGGGCGACGCCCTCGTCGACGTGTGTGACGCTTGCCGCGCGCCCATCTCGTTCTCTTGCCGCTCCGCGAGTTGCGGAACGTGCCGCGTCGAGGTCCTCGAAGGCGCGTCGCTCCTCGAGCCTCCGACGCGTGACGAGGCCGAGGTGCTCGACGTCTTCGACGCGCCGTCTTCGCAGAGGCTTGCTTGCTCTGCGCGGCTCGCGAATGGCGAGGGGCTCGTGCGGTTGCGCTGGGCGGGGGGGGACGAATGATCGACGCTGGTCGTCAGTCGAAGATCCACGCGCCGCGGTAGCCCCGTCGTGCGCGCCACGCTTCTTCACGTTTCGCCAGCCACGGCGCGAGCGCGCCCATCGAGAAGGCCAGCGTGAGGCCTGCGATCACGTCGATCGCGTAGTGCCACCGCAGGAACACCGTCGAGAAGATGATGTTCGCCGCGAAGAACCCCGTCACGATCCCGGGCCAGAGCCAGCGTCGATCCGTCCTCGCGTTGTTCAGCGCGTGCAGCGTGAACCACGTCGGTGCTGCCGTGTGCAGCGACGGAAAGATGTCCTTCATCGCGCTGCCGGCTTGCACCGTGTCCCAGACGCAACCCCAGAAAAAGCCGCCGTTCACGGGGCCCTTGAACTGATCGGCCAGGTAGTGGTGCGGCCCGTAGCCGGGCACCGCCATGTAGCCGAGTTGTCCCACGCTGAAGACGAGCAGCGTCCCGATCGCGAACGCGGTCGTGCGGCGAGCGGGACGCGTCAGCCAGATGCCCACGACCATGTAGGTCGCGCCGATGAAGAAGTAGCTGAAGTAGAAAAACGAAAACCACTCGACCACGGGCCGCACGTTGAGCGCCTCGAGCACGAGCGCGGGCTCGCTCCCGAAGATGAGCTCGTCGATCCGCAGCAGCGTCCCGTCCACGTGATCCGGCCGTACGACGGGGAGCAGAAAACGCAGGACCAGGTAGTTCTGGACCAGCACCGCGACGATGCTGACGCGGTAGACGATCTTGCGTGCGAGCGCAGGGATGCTCGGGATGGCCCGCGCGAAGATCGCCGCGCCGATGATCACCCCGATGCAGAGCTCCGTCGTGCGTGCCCCCGTCACCTGCCCGGCCGTCGCGTCCCGCTGCGCGAGCAGGACCCGCACGACCGTGAGGTACACGAGCAGGACCGCATCCGTGATCGTGAAGGTGCCGAGCAAGACCCACAGCCACCCGTTCTGGGTGGTGCTGACTTGCGCGGCGGTTCCCTCGATGTGCTCCTCGGAGGCACGCATGTCCGACGGGCTCCAGAGTCCGTTCTGGTGCGTGGAAGTGCTCACTTGTTCTCTCCGCGTGCCCAATGTCCGGCGATGAGCCGCGACGACGCCGCGGGAGATTTTGCGGCGGAGTCTAGGACAGCTCGCAAAGAAGACCAACCGGGTCCGGACTTCATCAGCGGCATCGGGGGTGCGGCGGCCTCAAGCAAGATCGAAGCCCGCCAAAAAAGCCAGAAACGTCGAGGTTTTGTCGAATTGAAAGGAACCACGTAGGGGCGCTATGCACATCGGCCGCGTAACACGTTGCGCTGTCGACGCGCCCTTGGAAATTCGCTACGCACATGCCGTCATGTCCGTGCGCGTCGCTCGAGCGCCGCTCCTCGCGTTTTTTCTCGTTGTGGGGCTCGCGTGTGCGGCCGAGCAAAAAGGCTCCATCGGCGCGGTGCTCTCGCGGGACAACGACACGGGCGCGCTCTACGTGCGTGATCTCTCCCCGGGCCTCGCTGCCGAGCGCGCGGGCCTCTTGCCGGGCGACGAGCTCGTCATGATCGAGGGCCGCTACGTGCGCGACCTCGACGCCAAGGAGATCCGCGTCCTCCTGCGTGGTGACGTCGGCTCGGGCGTACGCCTCACGGTCGTGCGTGGCGACGAGGTACGAAGGGTCCGCATCGAGCGCCGCGCGTTGCTCGATACGAAAAAGGAAGAGCGTCCGCGCACCGAGACGATCGCCGAGTGAAGGTTCGTCCGGGCGATCTTCGACCCGGACGAACGCCCGAGGCTCACGGTCCCGCGGTTCTGTTCACGTCCTCGTGATGTTTGTCCGAGTAGAACGAGAGCACGTCCACGGCGTCGCGGATCTCGCTCGGGTCGAGGTGCTCGATCCGGTACTCGACGCTCAGGATGATGTCGCCGTCGTCGTCGACCGAATACTTCGCGAGGTTGATCTCGCGGTTCAGCTTGAGCAGCCGCGTCATGAGACCCTCGGCCGCGTCGGGGTCCTCGGGCAAACGCCCGTAGGGGATCACGGCGAACGTCACGAACAGCGGTTCGAGGTGCACGAACAGCGGGAAAATGCGGTCCTTGCTGCGGAAGCGGCTGCGCAGCGTGGACTCGGAGAGCCGCTCGACCGGCCATCCTTGCGCCTCGAGGACGGCGCGGATCTCGTCCAGGGTCATCAGGTCGCTATCATCAGGGTTTTTCGCGGCGCGGCAATGTGAATAACGTCATCAGGGCGTCGTCCACCCTCTCCGTGGCGCTCTCTTCCTGGAACGCGAGGCTCGATGCTGCGGTGCATCGTGCGTGCGTGCGGGGCGAGCCTGTCTGTTCGAGAGCGATGAGCTCCGGTATACGAACATGCGACGGCCGGGAGGAACCCTCGAGACTCGTCGCGTACGAGGGTCGCCGCCAGAACCGAGACCGAGACGGAGGCTTCTGATGATGCTGCGAAGAGCGATGGTGAAACTCCTCGGCGCCCTGACGGTCCTCGCGGGGATCGGCGTGTCGCAAGAGGCGAGCGCGGGCGAAGTGATCACGATCGGCACGCTCGCGCCGAAGTCGAGTCCCTGGGGTCAGGTGTTCAGTGTCTGGGAAGCCGCCGTCAAGCAGAAGAGCGGCGGCCGGCTCGAACTCCGGTTCTTCTACAACGGCCAGCAGGGCGACGAAGGCGCGATGGTCGGCAAGATGAAGGCCGGCCAGCTCGACGGCGCCGCGGTGACGGCGGTCGGCCTCGGCAAGATCCACAAGCCCATCCTCGCGTTGCAGATGCCCGGTCTGTTCAGCACGTGGGCGAAGCTCGACGGGGCGCGCAACGCGTTGAGGCCCGAGTTCGAGAAGGGCGCTTCGGACGCTGGTTTCCGTATCCTCGGCTGGGGCGACGTCGGCCAGGCGCACCTCATGACGAAGGGCTTCACGATCCGGACGCCCGGCGATTTCGCGGGCAAGAAGCCCTACGTGTGGCGCGACGACTCGGTGATGCCCGCGTTTTTCCAGGTGGTCGGCGGGGTCACGCCCGTTCCGCTCAACATCCCCGAGGTCCTCCCGAACCTCAACACGGGCGCCATCAACGTGCTCATCGCGCCTGCGCTGGTGGCCGAGCAGCTCCAGTGGGCGTCGAAGCTCGATCACATCGTCTCGGACTCGTCCGGCTTCGCGGTCGGCGCGCTCGTCGTGTCGAGCAAGAAGATCGACGCGTTGCCTGAGGATCTCCGCGCCATCATGCAGGACACGGGCAAGGTCGCCACCGAGGCGCTCACGAAGCGCATCCGGAGCGAGGACGCGGCCGCGCTCGGTCGCTTGAAGGGCAAGATGACCGTCGTCGAGCTCACGGCCGACGAGAAGGCCAAGTGGCAGGGCGTTTTCAAGCAGGTGCGTGGCCGTTTGGCCCAGGGCACCTTCTCCCCCGAGCTCGTCGCCAGGCTCGAGGGGATGGGCGGCTGACGGTTTCCAGCCAGAAGAGCTCATCGAGCGCCGGGTCTCCGCAAGAGGTCCCGGCGCTTCGCTTTTGTCGTGTTCGGGCGCGTTGACGGTGCATCGTCCACGGCGTATGCGTACGCCCCGTCCGTCGTCTCAAGGAGCATCCATGCGCCGTTACCAGTTCACGTCCGAGTCCGTCACGGAAGGCCATCCCGACAAGATTTGCGACCAGATCTCCGACGCCATCCTCGACGGCATCCTCGCGCAGGATCCGGCGGCGCGTGTCGCGTGCGAGACGATGGTCAAGACCGGCATGGCGATCGTAGCCGGCGAGATCACGACCTCCGCGTGGGTCGACATGCCCGTGGTCGTTCGCAACACGATCAAGGACATCGGGTACACGGACGCGGCCATGGGCTTCGATTACGAGACGTGCGCGGTGCTCACGGCGATCGAGAAGCAGAGCCCGGACATCTCGCGCGGCGTGACGGAGGGCGAGGGCCTGTTCAAGGAGCAGGGGGCGGGGGATCAGGGCCTGATGTTCGGGTACGCGACGGACGAGACGCCTGAGCTCATGCCGGCGCCGATCTCCTTCTCGCACCGCCTGGCGCGCAAGCTCGCGGAGGTCCGCAAGGCCAAGAAGGTCGGCTGGCTCCGGCCCGACGGCAAGACGCAGGTCACGGTCGAGTACGAGAACGACACGCCCGTGCGTATCGCGGCGGTCGTCCTCTCGACGCAGCACGGCCCCGACGTCAAGCACAAGGAGATCGTCGAGGCGATGCGCTCGCTCGTCATCGACAAGATCCTTCCGCAGAAGCTCGTCGACAAGAACACGAAGTTCTTCATCAACCCGACGGGCCGGTTTGTCATCGGCGGTCCCTTCGGCGACGCCGGCCTCACGGGCCGCAAGATCATCGTTGACACGTACGGCGGCATGGGCCGTCACGGCGGCGGCGCCTTCAGCGGCAAGGATCCGTCGAAGGTCGATCGTTCGGCTTGTTATTACGCGCGGTACGTCGCGAAGAACGTGGTCGCGGCGAAGCTCGCGTCGCGCTGCGAGGTGCAGATCGCCTACGCGATCGGCGTCGCGCAGCCGGTGGGCGTGAATGTGAACACCTTCGGCACGGGGCGCGTCGCCGACGAGGTGCTCGAGAAGTACATCCTCGAGAGCTTCGACATGCGGCCGAAGGCGATCATCGAGCAGCTCGACCTGCTCAAGCCCATCTACCGCAAGACCGCGGCGTACGGTCATTTCGGCCGGGACGAGTTCACGTGGGAGAAGACGGATCGGGCCGCGAAGATGGCGGACGATCTGCTCCGCCCGGCCGCGTCGTCGAGCGCGGGGTCGACCAACGGCTCCCACGCCAACGGCGAAGGCAAGAAGGACCAGAAGAAACGCAAGAAGGCTTCCTCGGCCGCTCCTGAAGCCTGATTTTCACTTCCCGCCCTCGCAGCCCTTCCCTTCCTCCCCTCGGAAAACTCCCGAGCGCGTGACAGCCTGCGGGCCGTTCGGCTACGCTAGGCATGCTTGCGTTCGCCGTGTCCATGGATACGCGCGTCTTCCTTTCCCCGAAGTACCGCTCGTCACGGCCGATCCAGGCCGGTCATGGGTGCGCCACCCGCAAGGAATCCTTTTTTAACGAGGGCGTCGTCATGAAGCGGCTGAGAACATCGACATGGTTCGGGCTCGTCGGGTTGTGCGTCGTCGTCGCGACGGCGGCGGGCGCTTGCGCCGCGGGCGGCGGGGGGGGCAGCGGTGGTGACGCCGGATCCGGCGGTTCGGGCGGCGCTGGCGGCGCTGGAGGCACCGGCAACGGCGGCCAGGGCGGCGACGGCAACGTCCTCATCACGACCTCGAGCAGCTCGTCGTCGAGCGGCGTGGGCGGGGCGGGTGGCGGCTTCTGCGACCAGGGCTTGCCCGACGCGGACAACGACGGCGACGGCTACACGGAGCTCGAGGGCGACTGCAACGACTGCGACAAGTTCGTCAATCCGAACGCGATCGAGGTCATCGCCGAGGCGGACGACATGGGCAACGTGCCCAAGCCCGCGGACGAGGACTGCGACGGCACGACCGACATCCTGCCGCCCGCCTGCGACACCGGCCTCATGCTCGACAGCGAGAACCCCCTCGACGCGGCGAAGGCGATCGGCCTCTGCAAGTTCGTGAAGACTGCGAAGTGGGTGCTCTCCGATGGAAGCCCGCCGCCGGTCGACGCGACGAAGCTTTCGAACTTCCACCTCGGCCACGGGATCGTGCCGAAGCTCGGGACGAACAACAACCCGCAGGAGGGCAACGCGATGCTCCTCCTTTCCTCGGGCAAAGCGCGCGACAAGGGCAACCCGGAGGCGACGTACCGGACGTTCGAGAAGGGCTACACGAGCAACGCGCCCTTCGGCTTCCCCAAGGCGAGTCCTTCGTGCCCCAACGTGATCACGGGCCTTCCGTACGACGCGACGGGCGTGGAGATCGAGGTGGAGGTCCCGACGAACGCGCTCAGCGTCTCCTTCGACTTTCAGTTCCTCAGCTACGAGTGGCCCGACTTCTTGTGCCGCGAGTACAACGACTTCTTCGTCGCGTACGTGATCCCGTTCCCGGTGGGGCAGCTCGACGGGAACATCGCGTTCGACATGTTCGGCGCGCCGATCAGCGTGAACAACAAGTTCTTCGAAGCCTGCGGTTGTCCGGGCAATCCCCCTGGCGAGTGCGTCGCGAGCACGTTCCCCTTCAAGTGCAACCTCGGCAAATCGCAGCTCGTCGGGACCACGTTCGAGAAGGACGAGGCGAACTTCGGCTGGACACACGGCTCGACGGGATGGCTCCGCACGACGACGCCCGTTACTTCAGGTCAGCCGTTCCGCATTCGGCTCGTCACGTACGATTCCACCGACGGCAAGGTCGACTCCTCCACGTTGATCGACAACTGGCGCTGGTCCGGTAAGCCGGGCACCACGATCACCGAGGTCATCATCCCGAAGTGAAGCGTTCTTCCGCGTCTTTCGTGGTGCGGTTCCCGCATCGCTCCGGGCGCGATCCCTGTTCAAGCGCCGCGGGTCATTGGTAGACTTTCGAACACGGTCGCGCGTGGGGCGAGTGGCTCTGCATCCGTGCCCGGCTTGGCTTGTCCTCCGTGCGTGCGGGGATGGAGAGGGATCATGAAGCGTAGCCATCTGGTTCTGGTTGGTCTCGCCGCGGTTCTTGGCGTCGCCGCGGCCGGCTCCGCCGGTTGTACGGCGACCGGCGGTCGCAGCGTGTTCGGCGAAGGCGGGGCCGGCGGAGACGACGACACATCGGGGGGGGGCAACGGCGGCAAGGGGCAGGGCGGCAACGGCGGTTCGGGCGGCGAAGGCGTCGGTTCGTTCGTCGGCCCGGGCCCGGGCGCAGGCGGCTCCGGCGGCACCACGTGCAGCACCGATCCGAACATCGACGACGACATGGACGGGTTCTCCGAGGCGCAGGACGACTGCAACGACTGCGACGCGAACGTCTCGCCCGGCTCGATCGAGGTGGCCACCGATCCCGCCGATCCGATGGCGAAGCCCGCGGACGAGGACTGCGACATGATCGTCGACAACGTCGCGCCTGGGTCGTGCGACGACAACATCGCGATCGACGATTCGAATCCGCAGAACGGCGCGCGCGCCCTCGACCTCTGCAATTTCATCACGCCGGACGAAAAGAAGTGGGGCGTGCTCGACGCGCAGTACGTGCGCGCCAACGGGACCCCGGCGACGTACACGCAGCACATCGGTATCCAGAGCGGCTTCGGGCCGAACGTGAACACGCAGAAGGGGACGCGGATGCTCGCGCTCTCCTCGGGCTACTCGCGTCTGCCGAACCAGGCCGGCGCGTGCGGCGGCCTCAGCTGCAGCCAGATCGGCCCCGGCACCGCGCCGGGCGGCTTCCCGCAGGACGTGCCTGGCTGCGCAGGCGACACGGACATCAACGACGACGTCGGGCTCCAGGTGCGCATCCGCTCGCCGAAGAACGCGACGGGCTACAAGTTCAAGTTCAAGTTCTACTCGATGGAATTCCCCGAGTGGGTCTGCACGTCGTTCAACGATCAGTTCATCGCGCTCGCCGATCCGGCGCCGATGGGCTCGATCAACGGCAACATCTGCTTCGACAAGAACACGAACCCCGTCAGCGTCAACATCGCGTTCTTCGATGTCTGCCAGTACGACTCGTTCTACCCGCAGTTCCCTTGCCCGCTCGGCGCGGGCGAGATGGAGGGCACGGGCTTCGGCACGTGGGACGAGGCGGGCGGCACGTCGTGGCTGCAGACGCAGGCCCCGATCAAGGGCGGCGACGAGGTGACGATCCGCTGGGCGATCTGGGACACGGGCGACACCGCGTGGGACTCGACGGCCCTCATCGACGGCTTCGAGTGGCTCGCGAGCAGCGGCACGGTCGTCGTCGGTACGGATCCGATCGAAGATCCCAAGTGACGTGAACCGCTCGTCGTGACGAACGACGGGACTCCGAGGAGAGCGCCCTGCACATGCGGGGCGTTTTTCTTTGGTGCTCCAAGGATCTTCAGCAGCCGAGGAGCTCGGCGATCGTCGCGCCCTCGAGCGCGATCTCGGGTAGCGGCGTGTCGTCGTTCGTTTCCCCGAGCGCTCCTTCGGCGATTCGATCGAGCGCCCAGCGAGGCGCGAGCACGTCGCCCCCCAGCCACACGCGTCGCGCGCCTCCTCCCGTAGCGGGCGCGACGGCGCCCTCGATCCAGCCGATGGGGACACGCACGGCAGGGCGCAGGATCAGGCCCTCGGGGACCGGATCACGCGCGATCTCGATCGGGCGGAAGGGGCGCGTGTCGAGCTCGTGCGCGGCGAGCGTGAGCGTGGAGGCAACGTGTTCGGTGCGCTGGAGGAAACCTTCGAGGACCGCACGGGCGAACCCCTCGAGATCACGTGACGCGAAAGGCGAGATCTCGGCGAGCGCGGCGGGCTTCTTGCCGAGGAAACGATCGATCGCGCGTTCGTCTTCGGTCGTGAGATCGTCGGGCAACGCGATGGAAGCGTCGTGTCCGACGAACGCCTCGACGAGCACGGCGCCCGAGGGAGCGACGTCGAAGCCGAGGAGCGCCGCGGGCCGCTTTTGCAGGGTGATCCACGCGCGGCCGAAGTAGTGGGCGAGGGTGCCTGCGCGGGTAAAACCCTTCAGCAGAGGACGCACGTTGCGGTTCAGCAGCGTCCGCGGCGTCGCGTCCGGGAAAAGCGCCGCGACGTGCGGGAGCGCGAGCGTGACGATGATTGCGCGGCCACCGATCCACGCTGCCGTGCCCGTCGTCGCGCGGCGCAGCACCGGGATGCCCGCGCGCCTGCACGCCTCGAGGTCGACCACCCGGCCCGCTCGCTGCACGGCGCCGAGCACCACGGCGGGCCCCTCGACCAGGCTCAGCGCGAAGTGCGCCGTGTCGACCTGCGTTGCCCGTGCCAGAAGCGTGGGACCGAGCGCGAGGGCTTCGGGGACCGGGCGCTTGCTGGGCTCGATCGCGTGCATTTTCGTCCTGCTCCGGTTGACAGCCTCTCGTCGGCCGCCTAGACCTTCCGTTAGGTAACCCTAACGCATGCGTGAGGGTTGGAGTTTGGAATGCGGCCTGTTCGCCACCTACCTTTAGCGCGGGGTTTCGAGAGAAGCGGAAAGCTTCTCCCGGGCGATATCCGTGTGCATGGTGTGCGACAGGGCTCGCCCGAGGCTGGGCTCGTACCGCCGGACACGACGGATGAGGACCGGGACGGACAGGGGTGCGAGCCTCTTCTTCAGGTGGGGGACATCGCGCGTGCGGTCGGCAAGACGGTGCGGGCGATCCACCACTACGAGGAGGTCGGCCTGCTCCAGCCGCATGCGCGTTCGAAGGGGCGGTATCGCCTTTACGATCAGGCGGCGGTCACGCGGGTCCGCTGGATCGGCAAGCTCCACGATCTCGGCCTCAGCCTCTCGCAGATCCAGGAGATCGTCGCGCTCTGGGAGAACGCGTCTTCGGCGCCCGAGGCGATGGCGAGGATCCGGGCGATCTACCTCCAGAAGCTCGAAGAGACGCGTGCGCAGGTCGCGCGGCTCTCGTCGCTCGAGCGCGAGCTCGTGGCGAGCATCGATTACCTCGACACGTGTGACACGTGTGATCCGGACGAACTCGTGGCCGCCTGCACCGACTGTCACGTCCGTGATCGGACGCAGGCGGAGCCCGAGCTGGTGGCGGGGATTCACGGTGGAAACGGGCATTCCCGAGGCGGCGCGGACCGCTAGACGAGAGATGAAAGCGATGTCGATCCAGATCCCGATTTACATGGACTACCACGCGACGACGCCGGTCGATCCGCGCGTTGTCGAGGCGATGCTCCCGTACTTCAACGCTCGGTTTGGCAACGCGGCGAGCAGGAGCCACGTCTTCGGTTGGACGGCGGAGGAAGCGGTCTCGCGCTCGCGGGAGATCCTGGCGAAGCTCCTGGGCGCGACGAACCCGAAGGAGATCGTCTTCACGTCGGGCGCGACCGAGAGCAACAACCTCGCGATCAAGGGCGTCGCCGAGCTCTACCGCGAGAAGGGCAACCACATCATCACCACGGTGATCGAGCACAAGGCCGTGCTCGACACGTGCAAGCGCCTGGAAAAGCAGGGCTACGACGTGACGTACCTGCCCGTGGGCAAGGACGGGCTCGTCGATCCGCAGGACGTCGCGAAGGCGATCACGGACAAGACGATCCTCGTCTCGGTGATGCTCGCGAACAACGAGGTCGGCACGGTCCAGCCCATCGCGGAGATCGGCAAGATCACGCGCTCGCGGGGCGTCCTTTTGCACTCGGACGCGGTGCAGGGCGTGGGCAAGGTGCCCTTCGACGTCGAGGCGATGCACGTGGATCTCGCCTCGGTCACCGCGCACAAGATGTATGGGCCCAAAGGGGTTGGCGCGCTCTACGTGCGCCGGTCGAAGCCGCGCGTGCGCCTCGTCGCGCAGATGGACGGCGGCGGGCACGAGTACGGCATGCGCTCGGGTACGCTGAACGTGCCGGGGATCGTGGGGTTCGCGATGGCCGCGCAGATCATGCTCGAAGAGGGCGTCGCGGAGAGCCATCGCATCCTCGGCCTGCGCGAAAAGCTCCGCCGTCGCATCACGAGCGAGCTCGAGGAGGTCTTCGTGAACGGGTCGCTCGAGCATCGGCTCCCGGGCAACCTCAACGTCTCGTTCGCGTTCGTCGAGGGCGAGGCCCTCATCATGGCGATCAAGGACGTGGCGGTGTCGAGCGGCTCGGCGTGCACGAGCGCGAGCCTCGAGCCCTCGTACGTGCTTCACGCGATGGGCATCGGCGACGACCTCGCCCACTCGTCGATCCGCTTCGGCCTCGGCCGCTTCACCACCGACGAGGAGGTCGACTACGTGGCCGACCTCATGGTCCGCCGGGTGAACAAGCTCCGCGAGATGTCGCCGCTTTACGAGATGCACAAGGAAGGCATCGACCTCGCCTCCGTGCAGTGGGCCGCGCACTGAGCGCACGCAAGACTTCGCAAGTAGGAGAGTTTCGAGCCATGGCATACAGCGAAAAAGTCATCGAGCACTACGAGAACCCGCGCAACGTGGGCACGCTCGACAAGAACGACGAGCACGTCGGCACGGGCCTCGTCGGCGCGCCCGCTTGCGGCGACGTGATGCGCCTGCAGATCAAGGTGAACGACTCGGGCGTCATCGAGGACGCGAAGTTCAAGACGTTCGGCTGCGGCTCCGCGATCGCCTCTTCGTCCCTCGCCACCGAGTGGCTCAAGGGCAAGACGGTCGACGAGGCCGAGACGATCAAGAACAGCATGATCGCGGAGGAGCTCCACCTGCCGCCGGTGAAGATTCACTGCTCGGTGCTCGCCGAGGACGCGATCAAGAGCGCGATCGCCGACTTCCGGTCGAAGCAGGCGGCGAAGAAGTCCCTCGCGGGGCAGTGAGGGCGCGCCGCGCGTGAGAGGCGGCGGCCCGACGGACGGAGAACGTACGATGAACGCGAGCAGCGAGATGTCGCAGGCCAACAACACGGAGCAGCGAGCGGCAGCGCCGACCGAGGGGAAAAAGACCCTCGGCGTGAGCACGGCGGCGGTCGAGGCGATCCGGACGAACCTCGCCAAGCGCGGCACGTCCGACGCCGCGATCCGCGTCGGGATCCGCGGCGGTGGTTGCTCGGGGTTCTCGTACGTGATCGAGTTCGACGACGACCCTCCGCGCAAAGGCGACATCGTCCTCGAGTTCCCCGAGGAGGGGAAAAGCACGGCGCGCGTCTACTGCGACAAGAAGAGCATCCTTTACCTCGGCGGCTCGGTGCTCGACTGGGAGAAGACCCTGATGTTCCAGGGCTTCAAGTTCAAGAACCCCAAGGAGGCTAGCCGTTGCGGCTGCGGCCACTCGTTCACGGTCGGCTGATGCCGCGGCGCGGAGGGTGCCTCTCACCGCTTCTCCCACGATGACCGATCCCTTCCAGACGATGGGCGTCGAGGCCCGCTTCGATCTCGATCCGGATGAGCTCGCGCGCCGGCATCGCGATCTCTCGCGCGCGCTTCACCCGGATCGATACGCAGGCGCGCCCGCGGCCGAACGACGGTTGTCCCTCTCGCGCGCGATCGAGGTGAACGACGCCTTCCGCGTGCTGAAGGATCCCATCCGCCGCGCAGAGGCGCTCCTGCGCCGCGCAGGTGTCCCCGTTGGCGAGACCGCCGAGCCCAAGCCGTCGACGGATCTCCTGATGGAGATGATGGAGCGGCGCGAGGAGCTCGGCGATGCGCGACGAAGGAAGGATTTCGCGGGTGTGCAAACGCTCGCCGAGGGGATGCGTCGTCGTGAGCGCGAGGTGCTCGACGCGATGGGCCGTCAGTTTGCGGCGACCGATCCGGATCCGGTAAAACTCGCGGCCGTCCTGCCCGAGCTCGGCGAGCTTCGTTATCTCCGGCGTTTCCTCGACGAGGTGAGCGCGATCGAAGAAGAGTTCGCTCCCTGAAAGACCCCTTTCACGATGGGGGCTACGCTCGGGCAAGCCGAGCTACGCCCCCACACCCCCATGGCTCTACTCGAAATCTTCGACCCCAAGGCGGCTCCGAGGCCGATCGGCATCGATCTCGGGACCACGAACTCGCTCGTCGCGCGGGTTCGTGACGGCCAGCCCCTCGTCATCACCGACTGCAACGCGGCGAAGCTCGTGCCTTCGGTCGTTCACTACGACGGACGCGGTCGCGTGATCGTTGGCAGTGACGCGCAGCGCCTCGCGGTCGACTTCCCGCGCGAGACCATCGTCAGCGTGAAGCGTTTCATGGGCCGCGGGGCCGATGATCCCGAGACGCGTAGGCTTGGCCCGTACGAGTTCGCCGAGCCGAAGACGCCCGAGGAAGCGAAGAGCGTGCGGTTCCTCGTTCGTGGCCGCGCCGTGGCGCCCGTCGAGGTTTCGGCCGAGATCCTGAAGGTCTTGCGTTCGCTCGCCGAGGACGAGCTGCGATCGGTGGGCGGCGTGGTGATCACCGTACCTGCCTACTTCGACGACGCGCAACGGCAGGCGACCAAAGACGCGGGCAAACTCGCGGGGCTCGACGTGCTTCGGCTCTTGAACGAGCCGACGGCCGCGGCGCTCGCGTATGGCCTCGAGAAACAGAAAAACGGCCTGTTTGCCGTGTACGACCTCGGCGGCGGCACGTTCGACGTGACGGTCCTCCTGCTCGACAACGGCGTCTTTCAGGTGCGCTCGACCGGCGGCGACAGCGCGCTCGGCGGCGACGACATGGATCGCGCGCTCGCCGAGCAGATCCTCGAGAAGCTCGACCTGGGTGATCAGCGGACGGGCGAGCTCGTTCGGTTCGCGCTCGACACGGCGCGCAAGATCAAGCACGGCCTCACGGATACCGAGCGCGTGGAGGTCGAGATCCCGGTCGGCGACGGCAAGCACATCTCGATCGCGTTCACGCGCGACGAGTTCGAGGCCCTGATCAAACCCCTCGTCGAGCGCACGGGCGTCGCGTGCCGGCGTGCATTGCGGGATGCGGGCATCTCGGCGGAGGAGCTCGACGGCGTCATCCTCGTCGGCGGCTCAACCCGCGTGCCGTTCGTGCGGCAGTACGTGGAAAAACTCTTCGGCAAACCGCCGCTCTCGGACATCGACCCCGAAGAGGTCGTCGCGCTCGGGGCCGCGATCCAGGCCGACATCCTCGCCGGATCGAACAATCGCGCGGACGAGGTGCTCCTGCTCGACGTGCTCCCGCTCTCGCTTGGCCTCGAGACGATGGGCGGCGTCGTGGAGAAGATCCTCCCGCGCAACACGACCATCCCCGCCGGCGCGCGGCAGACCTTCACCACGTACGCGGACAACCAGACGGGCTTCGATCTCCACATCGTGCAGGGCGAACGCGAGCTCGCGGCCGACTGCCGGTCCCTCGCTCGGTTTGTGCTCAAAGGAATCCCGCCCATGCCCGCGGGCCTCGCGCGGCTCGAGGTCACGTTCCGCGTCGACGCGGACGGCCTTCTCAGCGTGACCGCGAAGGAGGCCACGACTGGCGTCGAGCAGAAGGTCGAGGTCAAGCCTAGCTACGGCCTCACGGACGAGGAGGTCGAGGCCATGCTCATGGCGGCGCTCGATCACGGCGAGGAGGACCTCGAGATGCGGCAGCTCATCGAGGCCCGCGTCGAGGCCGAACGCGTGGTGTTCGCCACGAAAAAGGCGCTCCAGGCCGACGCTGATCTGCTCGAAGGCGACGAGGAGCGGGCGCGGATCGAGCAGGCGATCGCCTCGCTCGAAGAGGCCATTCGTGGCACGCGTGGCTCGATCATCCGCGGGCGCACCGAGGTCCTCGACGAGGTGACGCACGGCTGGGCGGGCCGGCGCATGGATCGCGCGATCGCGCGGGCGATCGCGGGTAAGGATGTGGGCGCGATCGAGAGCACCGTGTCGAAGGCGAGGGGCGTCGAGGCCCATCTTGCCGAGCACGCGGGGCAAAACGCACCGGACGCAGACGCCTCCGGGACGGGGAGCTGATGGCAAAGGTACGGTTTCTGGCGCACGGGTCGACGTACGACGTCGAGGTACCGATCGGGACCTCGCTCCTCGAGGCGGCGCGCAAGGTCGAGGCTCCGGAGGGCTCGGCGTGCGGCGGCGTGTGCGCGTGCTCGACGTGTCACATCTACGTCTCGCGCGGCAAGGAGCTGCTCTCCGAGGCCGAGGAAGAGGAAGAAGACATCCTCGACAAGGCCTTCGACGTGCGGCTCAACTCGCGCCTCGGCTGTCAGGCGACGATCGAACGCGAGGGCGACATCGAGGCCGAGATCTCGCGCGAGAGCCTCGACGCCTTCTACAACGAGCACCCGCAGTACACGGATCCTCGCAAGGTAAAGAAGAGCTAACGCTCGCTCGCGGACTTCGGCTTCGCGTCGGGCAACGCGGGGGCCCGCTTCGCTTTCTCGACCTCGGCGGCGACCTCGTGCGCCATCTGCCGCGCCGCGTGGGCAAACGCCTGCGCCGCTTCTTGCGCCGGCCGCGTGGAGAAGATCGCCACGAGGTGCTGCGCCGACGTCTTGCTCCCGACGGGGACCAGGAAAAACGCGAGGTTCCCGAGCAGGAGCACGACACCGTTCACCAGGCGCTTGACGAGATCACCGAGCACGTGGGGCCGACCGTACCCTGGCCTCCCGCTTTCCCCCCAATTTTCGGCCGCGATCCCTGCCACGGAGTAAGCTCCTCCGGCGATCGCGGCCCTGCTTGAACATCCGGGGACACGGGCGCACCTTACGCGGGAGCCGGCCACCTCGGCCGCCCATCCACTCGTGATCGCCGTGACGGACACACCCGGAAGCTCGCCCCTCGCCAAGAAGCCGATGACGGCCGTCGAGCGCGCGTCCGAGGGGTCCCTGAGCCCTGCGGTCGTCTGGCAGATGGTCCGCAAGTACTGGTCGACGGCGCTCGGTGCGGCGCTCGTGGTCTCGCTCGCGGCGACGTTCAATACCCTCGGCCAGGTCAAGATTTACCAGGCGCAGGCGACGATCCTCTTTGATCCGAACCCGCCGCGCCCCCTCGGCCAGAAGGTCGAGAGCATCGTGGATCTCGGCTCGGGCAGCTTCTGGGACAACCGCGAGTATTACGAGACGCAATACAAGATCATCCAGTCGATGAAGGTCACCACCTCCGTGGTGAACGAGCTCGGCCTCCTCCACGACGGCGCCTTTCTCGGCAATCTCCCGCCGGGCACGCCTGCGCCGGACGCGAATGTCCCCGAGGAGATCGCGGCCGAGGTGCTTCGTGGTCGGATCAAGGTGGAGCCGATCAAGGAGAGCCGGCTCGCCGTGGTGAAGCTCGAGGACGCCGATCCCCTGCGCGCGCAGCGGATCCTCGGCGTGCTGGTCGATACCTACGTGCAGCAGAACCTCGACGACGCGGTGAATTCGACCGCGACCGCGGCCGATTGGCTGCGCAGCCAGCTCGACAAACTCAAGATCGATCTCGAGTCGAGCGAGATGAAGCTGCACGAATACAAGGAGACCAAGAACATCCTCTCCGTCGCGATCGACGATCAGTCGAACATGCTGCGCGAGGAGATGAAGCAGCTCAATGACACGCTCACGACGGTCCGCACGCGCAAGGAGGAGGTCTCGGCGCGGCGGGAGGAGCTCGCCAAGGTGAAGGGGGACAACCCCACGGATTTGCCTGCGAGTGAGCTGCTCGAGAGCCACGTTTTGATGGGCTTGCGGAGCTCGTACGAGGAGGCCATTCGTACGCGTGACGGCCTCCTCGGCGAGGGCAAAGGCAAGAATTACCCCGACGTGAAAGAGGCCGACGCGCGCGCCGAGGCGGCGAAGAAGGCATTGCTCGCCGAGGTGAAGAACATCCAGCGCGCGCTCGACAAGGATCTCGCCGTCCTGAAGCGCCAGGAGTCGGGGCTCTCGGGCCTCTTCGAACGGTCGAAGAAGACGGCGCTCGATCTGAATTTGCTCGAGATCGAATACAATCGCCTCCGCCGCTCGAAGGACAACAACGAGAAGCTTTATTCGCTCGTCCTCGAACGTACGAAGGAGAGCGATCTGGCGCGTGTCCTCCGCGTGAACAACGTGCGCGTGCTCGACCGTCCCCTCGTTCCACGCGCGCCGGTGCGGCCGCAGGTCACGCGGAGCATCGCCATTGGTGTTTTTCTGGGCGTCCTGCTCGGCATTGCCACGGCGCTCGCCCGCGGGCTCCTCGATCGCAGCTTGAAGACGCCCGACGAGGTCGAGAAGGACCTCGGCCTGCCTTTCCTCGGCCTCCTGCCCGAGATCGACGAGGGCGGGAAATCCTCGACGTATGGGCGGCGGCGGCAGCGCGGCAAGCCTGCGCGGGCCGCTGTCTCCGAGCTCATCGTGCACGAGCAGCCGACGAGCGGGATCGCCGAGGCGGCGCGTACCATCCGGACAAACCTGATGTTCATGGACCCGGACAAACCCTATCGTACGTTGCTCGTCACGAGCGCGGGGCCGTCCGAGGGCAAGACGACGGTGGCGACGTGTATTGCCATCGTCATGGCGCAGGCGGGGCAGAAGGTGGCGCTGATCGATTGTGATCTCCGGCGCCCGCGCGTGCATCGGGTCTTCCGCAAGAGCTCCGACGTGGGCGTGACGACGGCGATGCTCGAGAACTCCATCGACGAGGCGGTGCTCGAAACGGAGGTGCCGAACCTGTGGGTCATTCCTGCCGGTCCGATTCCGCCGAACCCGGCGGAGCTGCTTCATAGCGAGAAGTTCAAGGCCTTCCTCGACGAGGTGAAGAAGCGCTTCGACCGCGTGATCATCGACAGCCCGCCGATCGTGCCGGTCACGGACGCGGCCATCCTGTCGACGCTGGTCGATAGCACGGTGCTCGTGGTGCGCGCCTTCAAGACGACGAAGGACCTCGCGCGGCACGCGGTGCGCGCGCTCCGCGACATCGGCGTGACGAAGGCCGGGGCGGTGCTGAACGCCGTGAACTTCAGCCGCCACGAATACAAGTATCGATATTATTATTACCGGCGCGACGGGTATTACGAGGACGAAGGCGCTGCCGCCGCGCGCCCTGCGCGAAAGAGGGCCGCCGCGGCCGCGGCCGAGGACGAACACGGCGCGGGGAGCGCTCCGCCTGCTTGAATCGGCCGGCGTCCTCGGCTCGGGGCGCCGTAGTCCTTATAGACGCGTCAGGAACGCGAGGCGGCCTCGACGACGTCTGCATGAGCCTCTGCATGAGCCTCTGCATGAGGAAGAGCGTTCGTCGTTTCCTCCGCATAACGCGGGGCGAGGCGGCTCTTCACGCGCGAGAGGCTCGTGTCCACCATGTCCGTCACGACCTGGAGCAGCACCTCGGTCTGCGGCGAAATATCCCCAAAATCGCTGCGCAGGCCGAACTTCAGCTCCGCACGCGCCGCGTCGTCCCGGCCGATCGGATAACGCGCCGAGACCACGTCCCGGCCGTACGGGTCCTCGTCGCTCGGGCTCGTCCAGCGAAACGCCGTGGGTTCGCCCTCCGCCGCGGGCAGGACCTCAATGTACGAGAGCTGCCCTTCGAGCCCGAAACGCGCGATCGCGGCGAGCACGTCGGCCTCCGATCGCGCCGCCTCGAACCGCGCGGGGAGCCGCGGCAGAAGGCGCCGCAGGATCTCGCTGTCGCGCGAGCGCAGCCGCTCTTTTTGCCGCCTTCGCCCGTGCACGTGCTCGAAATACCCCACGGCGCGAACGAGGCCGATGAACACCACGCTGCTCGCCACGAGCGCGATTCCGACCTGCCAGCTCCGGCCGAGCGAGATCCCGATGGCCGCCAGCGTGAGCAGCACGCTCACCCCGTAAATGATGAGCACCACGCGGCGGTGCGTGATGCCCATGTCGAGCAGGCGGTGGTGAATATGGCCGCGGTCCGGCGAAAAGAGCGGCCGGCGCTCGAGCCAGCGGCGCACCATCGCGAAAAGCGTGTCGAAGATCGGCACGCCGAGCGCCACGATCGGCACGAGCAGCGAGACCGTGGTCGACGCCTTCTGCGTCGAGCCGATGAGCGAGGTCGCCGCGATGACGTATCCGAGGAAATAACTCCCCGAATCGCCCATGAAGATACGCGCCGGGTTGAAATTGTAGAATAAAAAGCCGATGATCGCGCCCATCGTCGTCGCCATGAAGAGCGCCGGCAACGTGCCGACCGAGAGATACGCGACGACGAAATTGGTCAGGCCCGCGAAAAACACGACGCCCGCGGCGAGGCCGTCGAGCCCGTCGATGAGGTTCACCGCGTTCACGATGCCCACGATCCAGAGCACCGTGATCGGCAGGGCAAAGATGCCCATCGACAGCTCACCCACGAAAGGCAGGGAAATCGCCTCGATCCGGAACCCACACACGAATGCGAGGACGGCCACGGCGACCTGCGCGTAAAGCTTGTGGAGCGCCCGCAGCCCACGCGTGTCGTCGATCGCGCCGACGGCGCAGAGAAGCGCGCCGCCCCCGAAGAGGCCGATCACCTTGCGTACGTCCTGCGTGAACGCCTGCGCGACGACCGATTGCACGAAAAAGAGGCCCACGAGCGGCGCGAAGAAGCCGGCGCATATCGCGAGGCCCCCGAGCCGCGGGGTTTCACGTCCGTGCACGTGCCGGCCGCCGGGGCGTGAGACCGCGCCGAGACGGAAGGCGAGCAGGCGCACGAGCGGCGTGAGAATCCCCGTGACGAGCGCAGAAAGCGCAAATGCCGCCAGGTAGGTCCTCATGTGCCGCGCAGGCCTCCCATCATCGCTGGATCTTGGTTGTCCGGGGGTGCGGGTTCATTCAAACGCGTCGCGCGAGGGGAGGGGGTTCCCGCGCCGCCTCTTCCAGGAGGGCGCGAAAGCGGGCTGAGGATACCGGACGATCGTATTGTTGGTCGAAGATCCTGCGGGCGCGCGCGCCCTTTTCGTCCCAGGCCGCGCGCCTCGTCACCGCGTCCACGAGCGCGCGGCAGAGGCCCTCGACGTCGCCGGGAGGCCCGTTCCAGCCGAGATCTTCCTCGCGCACGACGCGGGCGACCTCGCAGCGTGGCGGTCCGAGGTACATCACGGGGCGGCCCGCGGCGAGGGCCCCGTAGAGCTTGCTCGGTACCAGCAAACCCTCGAGATCCTCGCGCAACGACACGAGGTGCACGTCGGCGGCCGAGAGGCTCTCCCCGATCGCGTCGTGGGGCTGATACGGCAGAAACCGCACGTTTTCGAGGCCTTTTGCGAGCGCCTCGGCCTCGGGGCGCCGCACGCCGTCGCCGATGAAAAGCACGACGAGCTCGGGCAGACGGTCTTTCAAGCGTCGCGCGGCTGCGACGAAGGTCTGGACGTCGTGGCCGATGCCGAGGTTGCCGCTGTACATCGCGACGAACCGGCCTTCGAGTCCGTGGGTCTTTCGGAAAGGGTGATCCTCGTGTTTGCGCGGCGACACGAGGCGTCCGTCCGACCAGTTCGGGAGCACGCGGATTCGTTCGCGGGGCGCGCCCTGGGCCACGAGTCGATCGGCCATGCCTTCGGAGAGCGCCACGATACGGGCGGCGGCGTGGTGCGTGGCGTGTCCGAGGGCCGAAAGCGCGAGCGAGGCGGGGCCGCGCGGCGCGAGGTAACCGAGCTGGATGGCGGCTTCGGGATAGACGTCCTGCACCCACGTCACGAGCGGCAGGCGCCGTGCGAGGGCGACGAGCGCGCCGCCCGCGGCGATCATGGGCGGGGTCGTGAGCACGAGGAGCACGTCGGGCTTCGCTTCGAGGGCGGCGGCGAGCACGCTCGTGGCCCAGAAAGAAAGGTAATCGGCGAGGCGGCCGGCCATCGTGGCCTTGCCGAAACGCGTGGCGACGGGGCGGACGACGTCGACGCCGCGGATACGTTCGCGGGCGGGTAGGGTTTTCCCGCCGAGGTATCCGCCGCGGCTGGCAATGACCGTGACCTCCTCGCCGGCGAGGGCGAGGTCCTCGCAGAGCTCGGTGAGCAGCTGCGAGGTCGCGGCGTGGTCGGGGGCATAAAACTGGTTGACGGCGACGAGGCGCATGCTGACGAGATCCCGCGATCGGGCGGGGCTTGACGCTGCCCGCTTTCGCTCGTTACCTTTCGCCTCCGCGCGTCGCGGGCGCAACGGAGAAATGAATGTCTCGTCTGGTCTTGGGCATCAATTCGGCCCACGGGGATGCGTCGGCGGCGCTGGTCGGTGAACAGGGGATCGTCGCGGCGATCGCCGAGGAGCGGATCAACCGGAAAAAACACTGCTCCGGTTTTCCGCGCCTCGCCGTGGCCGAGGTGCTCCGCCTCGCGGGGGCGTCGCCGAGCGACGTGACGGACATCGCGGTGGCGCGGGATCCGCGGGCAAACGTGGCGTCGAAGGTCGCTTTCGTCGCGTCGCGGCCGTTCACGGGTGTTCCGAGCGCGGTGAAGCGGCTCGCGGTGCACCGGGAGGTCGCGACGAGCGCGGGGCTCGTGGCGGAGGCGCTCGGCGTCGGGGAGGCTTCGATCCGCGCGAAATTCCACCGGGTGGAGCATCATCTCGCGCATGCGGCGAGCGCGTTTTACTGGTCTCCGTTCGATCGGGCGACGGCCATCACGTGTGACGGCGCGGGGGATTTCGCCACGAGCCTCGTCGCGCTTTGCGAAGGCAATCGTATCGACATCCTGAGAAAGAGCCTCTGGCCTCACTCGCTCGGTGTGTTTTACACGGCCATCTGTCAGTTCCTCGGTTTCGATCGGTTCGGCGAGGAATACAAGGTGATGGGTTTGTCGGCGTACGGCGTCAATCGATTCGCCCGGGAAATGCGCCGCGTCGTGCGCTGGGTTCCCGAGCAGGGCATCCGCCTCGATTTGACGTGGTTTCGGCACCACAAGACGAGCGAGGGGATGGAGACCACGGACGGCGCGGAGATCCAGGTCCCGCGGCTCTGGTCCGACGCGATGGCCTCGCTTTTCGGCCCTGCGCGGCGGCGCGGGGATCCGATCACGGATCGGGACCGGGACGTCGCGGCGTCACTGCAGACGCGATTCGAGGAGGTGTATCTCGCGCTCGTGGGGGACGCGGTGGAGCGGACGGGCGTGCGTCACGTGGCCATGGCGGGCGGCTCGGTGCTCAATTCGGTGGGCAATGGTCGAATGATCACCGAGGGCTGGGTGGACCGCGCTTATTTCCAGCCAGCGGCCTCCGACGACGGGACGGCCGTCGGCGCGGCGCTCTGGGTGAAGCACGGCGTATTCCGCGCGCCGCGTACGCCCGAGGTGCGGCATGCTTACTGGGGGACGAGCTTTTCGGACGACGAAATCGAGGCGGCGCTCGCGCGAACGGGCCTGGCTTTCCGCAAGCTCGGGCGTGAGGCGTTGCTCGCGACGGCTGCGCAGGCGCTCTCCGAGGGCAAAATCGTGGGATGGTTCCAGGGCCGCGAGGAATGGGGCCCGCGGGCGCTCGGCAACCGGAGCATTCTTTGCCACCCTGGCTGGCCGGGGATGAAAGCGACGTTGAACGCGCGCATCAAGAACCGCGAGCCATTTCGCCCTTTCGCGCCCGTGGTGCGCATCGAGAAGCTCAGCACGTGTTTCCGCGGCGATCATGAGGTGCCCTTCATGATCATCGTCTACAAGGTGCGCCCCGAATGGCGGGACAAACTCTCGGCGATCACGCACGAGGACGGCACGGGCCGGGTGCAGACGATCCGCCGGGACGACAACGAATTGTATTACGACTTGCTGGGCGTCTTCGAGGAGAAGACCGGGGTCCCCGTGCTCTTGAACACGTCGTTCAACGAAAACGAGCCGATCGTGCACACGCCGGAGGAGGCGATCGATTGTTATCGGCGCACGAGGATGGACGCGCTAGGGATCGGGTCGTACTGGCTGGAAAAACCTGCCGGCGGGGAGGGGG
>JANMGF010000589.1:0-1558 GCA_031374535.1 Polyangium sp. (in: bacteria) | reverse complement strand
CGTCGACTTGGCGAAGTCGGTGATCACGCCCCAGCTCCGCTTTACCTGCTCGGGCTTGATCTCACGACCGAGCTTGAAGAGCTTGCCCTCCGTGCGCTCCCAACGAAGCTTCGCGAAGAGCCCTCCGCCGACCTCGAAGAGCCCGCCGGTCTCGGTCGAGCTGTCGTGACACAGGTACGCGACGAGCGGGCTCACGTACTCGGGTCTGAGCGCGTCGATGAGCTCGGGCGGAAGCACCGTCTCCGTGAGGCGCGAGCCCGCGAGCGGCGCGATCGTGTTCACCAGGATGTTCTTCTTTTTGCCCTCGAGCGCGAGCGTGTTCGAAAGCCCGACGAGCCCAAGCTTGGCCATCGCGTAGTTCGCCTGGCCGAAGTTGCCGTAGATGCCGGCCGCCGACGAGGTGAGGAGGATCCGGCCGTAGCCCTGTTCGCGCATGTGTGGCCACGCCGCGTGCGTGACGCGGAAGCTGCCGAGCACGTGGACGCGATAGATGAGGTCCCAGTCCTCCTCGGTCATCTTGTGGAACGTCACGTCCCGCAAGATGCCGGCGTTGTTCACCACGATGTCGATGCGGCCGAACGCGTCGCTCGCCGACTTCACGATCTTGTCGCCGTGCTCCACCGAATCGTAGTTCGCGACGGCCTCGCCGCCGGCCGCCTTGATCTCAGCGACGACCTTGTCCGCCGCCTCGGAGCTCGTGCCCCCGCCATGCCGCCCGCCGCCCAGATCGTTGACCACGACCCGGGCCCCGCGGCTCGCAAGCAAGAGCGCATGCGCGCGCCCGAGCCCGTTGCCCGCACCGGTGACAATCGCCACTCTTCCATCAAAACGAAGCTCGTTCGCCATGAGCTGGATCCCTCGCGCGGTAAAGTTTCGCATGCGAAGTATCCGACTCGCGCTGCGGCGTCAATCCTCAAGCGGCCGATCGAGCAGCCGCCGCCGAGAGGCAATAGAGCACGTGCTGGAGCTTCGTCCGCACCTCCGCCGCGATCTCCCGCAGCCCCGCCTCGCCGTCGTGCACGAGCGCCTCGAGCGGGTCCATGACGACCACGGCAGTCCGCCCCGAATCCTCTTCGTACACCGCGACGTTACACGGCAAACGCACGCCGACGTCGAGGCTCGCCGAGAGCGCCCGGTGCGCGAGCGCGGGATTGCAGGCGCCGAAGATCGTGTACCGGCGGAAGGAGACGCCGAGCTTGGCCCGCAGGGTCTCGTCGACGTCGATCCGAGTGAGCACGCCGAACCCGTCGTCGCGCAGGAGCGCGGGGATCTTCGTGATCGCCTCGTCGTACGGCATGTCGAGTGAAACGCGGAGATTCGTAAAGCTCATGGGCCCCCTCCGCCACAACGTGGCGCACAGGGGCGGCGATTGAAAGGGGGGCGCGTGGAGACCGCGTCACGCACCCCGCGCTCGCTCGCCAGGGTTTCACCCCGGACCCCGCCCCATCAGGACGCCGCCTCGCTGGGGCTTTGCCCCAGGCCCCACCAGGGGTTGTCCACCCCTGGACCCGGACCAGCCAGGGGCTGGACCCAAGCTCGATGAACTGCGCAACGCGCA
>JANMGF010000575.1:0-9581 GCA_031374535.1 Polyangium sp. (in: bacteria) | reverse complement strand
TTCGCCGGGCGCTACCGCATCATCGACATCGTCCTCTCGAACTTCGTCAACTCGGGGCTGCACAAGATCAAGGTACTCACGCAGTACAAAAGCGCCTCGCTGGAGGAGCACATCGCGAGGGCATGGCGCCTCTCGCCGATGCTCGACAACTTCATCGAGACGATCCCTGCGCAGCAACGCACAGGCAAGAGCTGGTTCAAGGGCTCGGCGGACGCCGTCTACCAGACCCAGCACGTCATCACGGACGAGTCACCGACGCACGTCTGCATCTTCGGCGGCGACCACGTCTACAAGATGGACATGCGGCAGATGATCGACGCGCACCTCGAGCGCAACGCCGAGGTCACCGTCGCCGCCATCCCCGTGCCGCGCAAGGAGGCGTCGCAGTTCGGCGTCATCGAGGCCGACGCGAGCGGTCGGATCATCGCCTTCCACGAGAAGGTCAAGGATCCGCCCGCGATGCCGGGCCACCCCGACCTCGCGCTCGCCTCGATGGGCAACTACATCTTCAACACGGGCAACCTCCTCGACGGCCTCGAGCAGGACGCGAAGAGCGAGCAGAGCGCGCACGACTTCGGGCGCGACATCATCCCGCTGATGGTCCGCAACGGCCAGCGCGTGTTCGTCTACGACTTTCAGACGAACCGCGTGCCCGGCGAGGACGAGGGCTCGAACGCGTACTGGCGCGACATCGGCACGATCGACGCCTACTGGGCCGCGCAGATGGATCTCATCAGCGTGCAGCCCGCCTTCAACCTCTACAACCAGCGCTGGCAGATCCGCACCGCGATGAGCCACGATCCGCCGGCGAAGTTCGTCTTCCGCGACGAGTGGAACGCGCGCGTCGGCATCGCGACCGAGAGCCTCGTGGGGCTCGGCTGCATCATCTCCGGCGGTCGCATCCATCGGAGCGTCCTTTCGAACCGCTGCCGCGTGAACTCCTTCAGCCACGTGGAGGAGAGCGTGCTCTTCGAGAACGTCGTCATCGGTCGCCACGCCAAGATCCGGCGCGCGATCATCGACAAGGACGTCGAGGTCCCGCCGAACGCCGAGATCGGGTACAACCTCGAAGAGGACAGAAAGCGCTGGTACGTGAGCGAGGGCGGCATCGTCGTCATCCCCAAGCGCGCGAAGATCGGCTGAGCGCAAAACGATGGGGCGAACGGTCGTGGTCGGTGACCTGCACGGTTGCAGGGACGAGCTCGAAGATCTGCTCGGCCACGTCGGATTCGGCGCAGGCGACCGCTTGGTCTCGGTCGGCGACCTCATCGTGCGTGGCCCCGATCCCGCCGGCACGATCGATCTGCTCCGCAAGTTCCACGCGCGTGTCGTGCGTGGAAACCACGAGGATCGCCTCTTGCGGTACCGCCAGGCCCCTCCCGGCGCCGCGCCGCAGCTCGGCAGCTTGCAGCGCGAGGTCGTGCGCGCGCTCCGCCGCCGGCACTGGGATTTCCTCACCACGCTGCCGCTCTGGATCGATCTCCCGGAGCATGGCCTGCGTATCGTGCATGCCGGCGTCGATCCGACCTTGCCCATCGATCGCCAGAGCCCGCGCACGCTCATGTACGTGCGTTCGCTCGGGCCCACGGGCGCGCCCGAGGAGCGCCGCGGCCCTGTTTTCTGGGGCGAACGGTACGTGGGGCCGCCTCACCTCGTGTTCGGGCACAACGCGCTCGAGCGCCCGCAGATCCACCCGCACGCGACCGGCATCGACACGGGCTGCGTCTACGGTGGCCGTCTCACCGCGATGGTGCTGCGCGCGGGCGAACACCCGCCGCCGCCCGAGGATCGATTGGGCGTGCTCGTGAGCGTGCCCGCGCGACGGACCTACTACCCGCGATGAGGCGACGCGCGCTCGGCTCTCGCCAACCGCGCGCGTTTCCGGATACCCTCACGCCCATGCGCTCCGTCTGGCCTCGCCTCGCCGCGACGCTCGCCCTCACGGCCGCCTTCCATTCTGCGTTCGTCGTCGCGACGCCTTCCATGGCCTTCGCGCAACCCGCCGCCAAGGGCGACAAGGCCAGCGCCACCTCGCTCATCCAGCGCGGCAGCGCGCTCTTCGACGACGCCGAGTACGAAGAGTCGATCCAGACCCTCTCGGCGGCGCTCCTGCGTCCTGGCACGAGCAAGCAGGAGAAGATCGAGATCTACCGCCTGCTCGCCTACAACTACATCGTGCTCAAGCGCGCGGACGAGGCCGACGCCGCGGTGCGAGGGCTGCTCGTGCTCGACGAGTCCTACAGCTTGCCGGCGACCGAGTCGCCGCGCTTCAAGGACTTCTTCAAGGCGACGCGCGAGAAGTGGGAGGCCGAGGGCAAGCCGGGCCGCGAAAAGGTCGACTCGCCCGCGGTCGAGAAGCCGATCCGCATCATGCACACCTCGCCCGCGCAGGTCCCGCCGGGCACGCTTATCAAGCTCACGGGCCGCGTCGAAGATCCCGAGGGTCGCGTGCGTGGCATGCAGCTCGCTTACCGCGCGGGCGACACCGGCAAGTTCATCCTCGTCCCGGCGACCTTCACGCTCGGCGAGTTTCACACGCAGATCCCGAGCGCCGCGGTCAAGCCTCCGCTCGTCGAGTACTACCTGCAAGCGACCGACAAGGGCGGCCTGCCGCTCACCTCGCGTGGCGACGCGGCGACGCCGCTCCGGATTGCCGTGCCTGCGGCGCAGAAGGGTGGCGTGCTGTCGAGCCCGTGGTTCTGGGTGCCCGTCGGCCTCGCGGTCGTGGGCGGCGGCGTGGCTGCGACGTATTTCCTTCTCAACCAGCAGAAGACCTCGACCGTGACGATCCGCGTCACCGAGTAGCCAAGAGCGCCGATCCGCGCCAAACCTCGTTTCGAGATGACCGAGCCCGTTTATCCGTTCGTCGCCGTCGATGTCCCTCGCGACCGAGCCGAAGATCTCGGGGCCCTGCTCTTCGACCTCGGCGCCATGGGTGTCGAGGAGCGCGACGAGCAGACGCTCGCCAAAGGCGCAGCCGGCCAGGTGACCCTCGTCGCGAGTTTTTCCACGCGTGAAGAGGCAGACCAGGCGATCGCGTCCCTCCTCGAGGAAGATCCAGCGCTCGCGCCGCGCATCGAGGAGATCGTGGGCGACGCGTGGCGTGACGCGTGGAAGCAACATTTCGAGCCCTTCGCGCTCACGCCGGACGTGGTCGTCGTGCCGCCGTGGGTCGCGTACGAGCGCGAGCGAGCCGATCAGCTCCTCCTCGAGCTCGAACCCGGTCGCGCCTTCGGCACGGGCCTCCACGCGACGACCGCGCTCGTCGCCGAGATGCTTCACGATCGTAAGGTTTCGCTTTCCGGCGCGCGTGTCCTCGACGTCGGCACGGGGAGCGGGATCCTCGCGTTCGTCGCCTTGCTTTATGGCGCGGCGCGTGCGCTGGCGATCGACAACGATCCCGAGGTCCTCGACGTCGTGCGCGAGAACGCCGAACGCAACGGCCTCGCCGATCGGATCGTCGTCCGCGAGCAGACGATCGAGTCCGTGACCGAGCTTTTCCCCGTGGTGCTCGCGAACATCGAGACACGCGTGCTCCGTCCGATCGCGGAGGATCTCGCCCGCGTGGTCGCTCCTTCGGGGCTTTTGATCCTGTCGGGCATCCTCGCCGCCGAGCATGACGAGATCGTGGCGCGGTACACCTCGCTCACGCGCCCGCTGCGTCATCTGGAGACACGTCGCCGCGGTGACGGCACGGGCGACGACTGGGTCGCGATCGCGTTCGCTGCGTCATGAGGGGCCCGCTGCGCGTCCCTGTCGCCCGCGTCGAGGCCGGCCCTTCCATCCTCGACGAGGACGCCTCCCGTTACGTCGCGCGCGTGCATCGCAAGCGCATAGGCGATCGCGTGGTGCTCTTCGATCCCGACCGCGCGATCGAGGCCGACGCCGAGATCACCGCGATCGATCGCGCGAGCGTGGCCGTCCTCGTCGACGGCGCGCGCGCGGCCACGTCCCTCCCTGCGCGCCGCGTGACGTTGCTCCAGGCGACGTGCAAAAGTGACAAGTTCGACGCCATCGTGCGCGACGCGACCGAGCTCGGCGCGAGCCGCGTGGTCCCTGTCGTCGCCGAGCGATCCGTGGGCCGCCCCGCGGACGGTCGAGCCGCGCGGTGGCGAAGGATCGCGGTCGAGGCTTCGCGGCAATGTGGTCGCGGCGATGCCCCTGCGATCTCGTCGCCGATGGAGCTCGCGGAGGCCGTCCAGCTCTTCGCCGCGGGCGAGGGTGTCCATGGCTTCTGCCTGGATCCTGCCGCGGATGCGTCGTTCGGCTCGGCGCTCCGACGCCTCGGCCCGGACGTCGAGCTCGCCTTCGTCGTGGGCCCCGAGGGCGGCTTGTCTCCGGCCGAGATCGAGGCGTGCACGTCGGCGGGCCTTTCGCGTGTGTCCCTGGGCCCGCTCACGCTCCGCGCGGAGACCGTGTGCGCGGCGGTGCTCGGCGCGGTCCTGTTGTCCCGGTAGTCCTCCCGCACCGTAGACAAACGCGGGCGAAGACAAACCCACGAAGTCCGCGGTGAACGGGCCTGTGGTGGTCGTCCATGCCAAACGCGCCGCGTCGCCCGCGCGGACTTGACAAACCCCTGCCTTCGGCGTCAGCTTCCGGCGTGTCGTTCCTCGACGACGTGCGCCGTTGCCTCGAGCGTCCGGAGGGCTCTTCGTGGGCGCTTTCCGGCCTCGGAGCGCATCGAAAGACGCTGCTCGATGCGCTCGAGGCCCTCGAGGCGCGCGGCGAGCCCGAGGAGAAGATCGAGCGCTTGCACGATGTCTGGTCCGACAAGCTCGGATCGTTCGTCCAGGAAATGCAGCGCCTGCTCGCCGACGGCCTCGCGCATGGCGAAAGGGATTCCGAGCTTCATGCCCTCGTCGACGTCGCGCTCCGCCGGCGGCTCGGTTTGTCCGACTCGGCTGGCTCGCGCATCCGCGACCGCGAGCTCGATCGCCTCTCCAGCGAGGTGCTTTTCTCCATTCAGCGGCCCGAACGAATCCCGAGCCTCTGGCCCGAGCGTTATGCGCTCGAGGTGCGTGCATTACGTCGCGCCGAGGGCGAGACCACGATCACGCCCATTGGCCGCCTCGTCCTTGGCCTCCCCGAGCGCGACGCCGTCCGCTGGCTGCTCGCCGTCGAGGTCGCCCAGTCGCGCGGACCCTCGGATCCCTGGCGAATGTCCCGGTCCGCGGCTTTGCGTCTCGTCGAGAGCCGGAGGCTCCGCGTCTTCTGGTATGGCAGCGAGACCTGGCCTGCGCACCCGCAGACCCTCGATCGCCTCGCCGCGCTCGGCATTCTTTCCTTCGAGGACGAGCCCGAGGAGGCGCTCACCACGTATGCGCTCACCGAAAATGGCGCCGAGCTCGTCGCGGAGGTCGCCTCGGGGGACACGCCCATGGTCCTCCTCGCCGGCGCGCTCATTCAGGACGAGACGGCCGCCGTCCTTGGCCGCATTCGTGCCGCAACAGCGCTGATCCAGCGCGAGAGCGCCGCATTCGCCATGACGCGGCATGCACGCATGGTCGCCCACGAGATCCGGAATGCGCTGGTCCCCGTGCGTGAGGCCATCGACGACCTCTTCGAATCGCTCCACCGCGAGGGCCGCGCCTCACTCGTCAACCGCCATGGCGCCACGATCACCGGCGGTGTCGATCGTATTTTCCGATTCATGACCGAAATGGCACAGGTGGTCGAGCGCGCGGGTCCTCCCCCCGAGCCCTTCGATATCGCGGCGGCCATCGAGGACGCGCTGGCCGCCCTCGCCGAGGAGCTTGGCCGCGTGGCCCTCTTCGAAAGGCCTCGCTGGCTCCCGCCCGTCCGCGGTCGCCGCGACAGGTTTGTCCTGGCCATCGTCGATTTGCTCCGGAATGCGGCGCGGGCGCGGGACGATCGCCCCGCCGTGATTCGTGTCGCGGCCGAGCTCGACGGGGGTACGGGCGCGATCGTCGTCACCGTGGACGACGACGGCCCGGGGGTCCCGCCCGAATATCGAAAGGCCATTTTCGCGCCCGGGTTTTCGCTCCGGCCCGGCGGCACGGGGCAGGGGCTCGCGCTCGTGCGGGAGGTCGCGCGGGCGGAGCTCGGGGGCGAGGCCCATTGCGAGGAGAGCCCGCTCGGCGGCGCTCGATTCGTGCTTCGCCTGCCTGTCGATGCTGGGAGGAGCGCTGCGTGAGACCGATGGGCCGGATCCTGATCATCGACGACGACCCGAGCTTCTTGCAGCTTTACCGCGCGAGGCTCGGCAGCGAGGGGTATCTCGTCGAGACCGCGGACGAGGTCTCCACGGCGCTCGCGCGGCTCGACCAGGGCGGCTGGGACGTCGTGCTCGTCGACCAGAAGCTCGAGGGAAAAACCGGCCCGGATACCGGCCTCGATCTCGTCTCCGAGGTCTCGCGCCGCGCGCCGCTCGCCAAGACCATCCTCGTCACGGGGTATGCCACGGAGGCCGCGGTCACGCGCGCTTTTCAGGACGGCGCCTACGATTACCTCGAAAAGGGCCCGATCTTCCGGGTCCTTCTGCTCGCGAAGCTCCGCAATGCTCTCGAGGCCGTGCGGGCGCACCATTTCGGCGAGCTCACCTCCGACGAGGCCGAGGCCGCCATTCGTGACACCTGGATCGCGGCCGAGTGCGAGACGGACCCGAACCGCAAGGGCAAGCTGCTCGAGGACCTCATGGTCCTGGTCTTCAAGACGATCCCCGGCTTTCGCCACGCCTCGGCCCGGCGCCGCAACGAGGAGGAGGAGATCGACCTCGTCATTCGCAATGAGTCCACCGATCCATTCTGGGTGAACGAGCGCACCTCGTATATCCTCGCCGAATGCAAGAACTGGACGAGGCCCGCGGGCGCCACGGAGATCCGCAGTTTCTTGTGGAAACTCTCGCGCAAGTTCAATCGCTCACGGCTCGGCCTGTTCATCGCGCCCGGCGGGTTTTCCGCGCCCCTCCGCAGCGACCTCCACGGCGAACGCCGGGACGATTATCTCGTCCTCCTGATTGGAAAAGCCGACCTGCGCGAGCTCGTCCTCGCGTCGGATCGGAATGGATTCTTGAAGAAGCTCCACGAGCGGGCCGTGCTCGAGATGCACGGCGAAGGTCGCTAGCTCAGCGTCTGCGCGTGCCGATCAGCCGCCGCAGCGCCTCGGCCAGCGTCGGGTACGTGCGCCGGGATTGCATGTCCACGCCGAGCTCCACCATCGTTCGCGCCACGTTCGGTCGAATCCCCGAGAAGAGCCCCGTCGCGCCGACGAGCTCCACGCTGCGCATCACGTTGAAGAGGTGTTGCGCCGTCGCCGAGTCGACCATGTCCACGCCCGTCAGGTCCAGGATCACCGAGCTCGATTGCCGGCCCACGACCTCCGTGAGCAGCCGTTCGACGAGGAGGCTCGCGCGGGTCTCATCGAGCGCGCCGATCACGGGCACGACCAGGACGCCTTGCCAAACCTCGATGACGGGGCTCGAGAGCCCCACGATGGCCTGCTGCTGCGACTTGATGAGCGCGAGCTGTTCCTCGAGCCGCCGCTGGTTCTCGACGCGCTCGGTCACGTTTTCGGCGATGGAGTAGATGCGCACCACCCGCTCCCCGAACGGGTCACGCACGGGGATGATCGTGTTGCGCCAGTGCGTCGTGCCAAACGACGTCTCGGTGACGAACTGCTCCCCATCGAACGCCCGCTGCATGTCCGCGCGAAAATCACCCCGGTCGGCATAAAGCTCGTAAAGGTTTTTCCCCACGAGGAAACCTGGCTCGATGCCGAGAGCCTTGAGGCCATTTCCGAACGACATCTTGCACGTCCCGTCGGCCTCCATCGACCATATCGCGAGGGGCAGCTCCGCGAGCGCGCTGATCAAGGCTTTGGCCTGGAGGGTCTCTTCCGCAGGATCGTTCGCGCGGAGCGAGAATGCGATGAACGCGCCGATGTCGCCGGCCGCGTCACGCACGGGCGAGAGGCAACGGAGCCAGTAGGCCATGCCATCGATGCTGTCGGCGCGGAGCTCCTCCCCCGCGAGGGCGCGTATCGTCTCCTCCCGGGCCGTCGATCCGGGTGGATAAATCTCGAGCGCATTCATGCCGACGAGCGCGCCCGGTGTCACCCCGAAGTGGGCGAGCCCTTTTCCCTCCGAGACCAGGATCGTGCCGTCTTTGGCGATGGACCAGAGGATCCCGTCGAATCGCTCGAAGAGCTTGCCGAGGAGCAACGTGTGAAGCGGGACGGTCTCGTCTTTGGTGAATAGAGGGGCCAGCGGCGCCGGGATTTCGACCTGCGTCTCCTCGGGGCCGTCCATCCGGACGCAGATCCCCCCATCGCCGGCCGCCCATGCGGTCCACCGCATCCTCGCGCCCGCGGAGGCTCCGAGCGCGAGGCGTGCATGGAACGTCGATTTTGCGGAATGCCCACCAGCCACGGCACCGCATGCCGATGACACGTCGCTTCGATGGGCCGGGTCGAACCACGCAAGCAGGGACGGGCCTTCGCCGACGCGCGAACGAAACGATTCGTTTCGCGCCACGATCACGTCGCCTTCGACGAGGACCATGGGATCCGGGCACCCCTCGAACAGACTGCGGTAATGCGGAGTTGCGGTGTCCGGCATGAAAACCGTCCTAACAGATGTCCAGGACGGATACAACCCGGAAGCGATCTCAGAGGGGGTGTATCGGCTCCCGTGCGGCGTTTCTTCCTGCGAGGAATCCGAAGACGATCGCGGGGCCGAGGGTCCCGCCTGCGGCCCAGTACCCGCGTCCGGCCGGGGAGGAGATGCAATTGCCTGCGCCAAAGAGGCCCGGGATACCCGAGCCATCGGGTCGCAACACGCGCCCGTCCGACCCGATGATCGCGCCGCCGCACGTATCCAGCGTCCCGGCGCCGAGGATGACCGCATAATAAGGCCCGGTCGCCGACATCGGGTGCATCGTGCGGTTTGTCGTCACGCTGCGCGACGGCCCTTGCCAGGCATTCTCGAAGCCAGTGGCGCCGCGCTGGAAATCGAGGTCCACGCCCGTCGCGGCGAATCCATTGAATCGCGTGATCGTGTCCCCGAGGTTCGTCACGAAGTCCGGGTCGAGCTTCACGGAGGGGACGACGGCGCTCGCGGCAAACCTCTGTCCACGCAGCAAATCGAGGCGCGCGTCGATCTGCGTCGCGAGATCCGCGAGCGTGTTCGCCTGGATGACGAAGGAGGGCAAGGTCCCCGGCGGCGGCACGACGCCGCGCCACGGCCAGGGCGTCGGCTCCTGGGCCACGGCGTCGTCCCAGATCATGAACTGAACGAGGTTCGGCTCGTCGGTCCCGAGCGCGTGGAAATGGCTCTGGGCGCGGACATGATAAGGCAATTTCTCGTTGACGCAGCGCTTCCCGAACTTGTTGACGAGGATTGTGCTGTCACCATACACGCTGAAGGCAATCGCGCCGAGGTTCGTCACGTGACCGTTCTGCGCCGCGGCGTCCTCCACCGAGAGCTGGAAGTAGAATCCATTCGAGAGATTGCCGACCGCGGCGCCGAGCTCGGACGCGATGTCGAGGAAATCGCCCTTGCCCGTGGGCACGCTTCCCGTGCCGAAGAGCGGGCCGCGTTGCAATCCCAGCATCTTGCCCCTCGC
>JANMGF010000568.1:0-4651 GCA_031374535.1 Polyangium sp. (in: bacteria) | reverse complement strand
GCCTCGGATTCGATCACCAGCGCGATGGCGCGCCCCACGTGTTCGCCGAGCTCGCTCGCCGCCCGCGCCCCGATCCGCTCGAGCAGCGGGGCGAGCGAGTCGAGGAGCACGGGCAAGAGCCCTCCGATGGTCCCGAGGCTCTTTTGCAGGTCATGGCCGGCCTGGCCCGCGCCCAGCTCGACCACCGGACGGCGCACCACGGTCATGAAGACTCTCGCGGGGGCATCCGCGCGCACGAGCGGGAGCGACACCACCGGCGGCGCCTTCACGAGCTGCACGCCGACGTCCTGCGCGCCGTGCATGAAATAGAACCGGAATCGAAAGCTCTCCGAATACCGATCCGGGTCCTGCATCAGCGCGCGAAAGCGTCCGTAGAATGCCTCCACCCGCGTGCACGGCGCGACGTCCTTGAACCAATTTTTCCCGATCACACGCTCGGGGGAGAGCCGGGAGAGGGACGACTCGTACCGATTGTAAAGCAGGATCGTGCCCATCTCGTCGAGGACCACGAACCCGTAGGGCAAGTCGTCGACCTCTTCCTTGGACATGGCGGCGAGCCGCTCGACAGCATCGAGGGCGCCGTCCTCCGAGACCACGGCAGCCTGAACGGCCGCGAATAAACCGCTGCTCAACGAACACCTCCGTTTCGGAACACATCGCCCCAGCCGCCCTTGTCGAGCAACCGCATGAGACCCCCGAGCATCTCGGGGACGTAATACCGCTGAAAACGCGCCGCATTGAACATCGCAGCCGCGTCGAACACGGCGAACACCCACGCCGCCACCGCGCGCGGAATGGCCGTCCGCGCGCGCTCGATACCCGCCACCATCACCAGCCCGTCCGCCGAGATCCGGAACGCGTCGAGCGCTGGAAACATGACCGACGTGCGGGTCCAGGCCGCCGTCGTGATCGACGTCGCGAGCCTCGCCCCGAGCCATTTCCGCGTGTAGGCCGAGCACGCATTCATCACGGCCGCTGCGAGGGCGACCTCCGTCGCGTTGCCCTCCAGCATCGCCGGGCTCGAGCGTATCGACACAGGGCCTTCCGAGGCCGGCAAGCGGGGCGGCGGCGGCGACGAACCCCGCTCGTCGAGGGCAATCACGTCGAAGACGGCCTGGGAAAACCCACGAATCGACGCGAGGACGGAGTCCAGATCGACCTCCGGCGGCGCGCCATCGACCCGGGCGCGGAGCACGCGACCTCTTTCGAGGACGATCTCGGCCCGCCTCTTGATCGAGCGGATCTCCACGATGCAAGCCCTGCTTCGGGCGTTCAGGGACGCGAGCAGGTCGTCGAGCCCCACTTCGTTGAGCTGACCTCGAAGGATGAGCCGACCCCGCGAGCGCTCCGAGGGGACACCTGCCCGATCGCCCGACTTGCCGACGTCCATCGTGGGCCCCCCGAACCACGCTCCTCCCCCGTCCCCGAGGGCGGCGTTGTCGAACATGTGTACTCCCTTCCTTGCAGGATGTACATGGTTCGTACAACCTTTGTCAGGCCCTGTCCAGGAGGTTTTTCAACCTACCCAGCGATGGATCCTCGGGGAGGCCCCATGCGCGGGTCCGCCGACGCGCGGATCGCGTAAAAGGTTCGTCCAATGTGAGTCGCGGACGGATCTACTCCTTGGAGTGCGTCGGCGCCGGGGCCAGGGCCTTCCGGATCGCCTCTTCCCGCCCGGCGCGCGCGTGCCGCCGCTCCGCCACGATCGTCTCGACGGCGAGGTTCGCCTCGATGTCGTCCGCGAGCTCGTCCGCCGCGATCCGCGCGATCGCCTCGAGCCTCGGCCCGAGCCGCGCCCGCAGCCGCTCCTTGATCGCGTCCTTCAAGAGCTCGCGCGCCGCCTCGCGCGTCAGCGCCTCGGCCTCGCCGTACAGCACCTTCGAGACCTCGAGGTCGAGGAAATGCGTCCCCTCCGGCCCCCCGTGCGCTCGCCCCTCGCCGTGCCTTTCGCCCGGCCCGTGCCCCTCGTCCCGCTTCTCGCCCTGCCCGTCGGCTCCGTCCCGATCCCTGCGTTGGTCCTGCATACCGCCTCCACGACGGGAGCGTAGCGGCCCCAACGGGGTGCCGGAAGGGCCGCGCGTGGCGGCCCGTGGGTTTCTTCCGGGCGGACGGATCAGAGCAGGTTCAAAAACCGCTTCGCGCGCTCCTCGGCGGCCGAGACGAGCGCCGTCGCCTCCTCCGCCTCGAGCTCCAGCCGCTTGCAGAGGTCGTGCACGAACTGCTTTTCGCTCTCGTGCTGATCGCCGTCGACGTACGTGAGGAGCACGGCGTGCTGCAGGAGCACGCGCCGATCATCCATCGACATCTCCCACACGGGGATGTCGTCGAGGCTCTTTTTCTCGGCGGCGTACGCGCGGACCTCGGCGGCCTGCTCCTCGGACGCCTCGAACGCGGAGATGAGCGCCTCGACCATCTCGCGTTCTTTGTCGTCGAAGTGGCCGTCGGCCCAGGCAACGCTGACGAGCGACTTGACGATCCCCATGTTCTCTTCGCGCATGACCCAAGCTTTTGCCGTCATGCGCGAACGCGCGTCAAGCCCCTCTGGCAAAGCGCTGGAACGAGCCGGGGATCGCGAGGTACCTTCGGGCCGCCGATGGTCCCCCTCGCTGTCCACCACCTCGCCGTCGTCGTCGCCTCCCTCGATCACGCCGAGCGCTTCTACGCCGGCGTGCTCGGCCTGCCCGTCCTCCGCCGCTGGGACGACGCGGAAGGCGCGCCTCGTTCGGTATGGCTCGCGCTCGGCGGCGGCGCCTTCCTGGCCGTCGAGCGCGCCGGATCCCCGACTTCCCCGCGCCGCGAGGACCTCGCTCCCGGCCTGCATTGCCTTTCGCTCGGCATCCGCCCGGACGAACGCGAGGCGTGGCGTGAAAAACTGACCCACGCGGGGTTTCCGATCGAGCGCGAGAGCCCGTATACGCTTTATACGCGGGATCCGGACGGAAACCTGATCGGCCTCAGCCATTTCCCCGACACCCTGACCCAGGAATGATCACGATGGAAGGCCTCGCCCATCAACGCTACCGCTTCGTCGCCCGCCCGGAAGACGCTGGGCAGAGGCTCGATCAGGTCCTCGCCGCCCACGTCCCCGGCCTCTCCCGCCGCAAG
Organism: Polyangium sp. (in: bacteria); assembly: GCA_031374535.1. Taxonomy (GTDB): domain Bacteria; phylum Myxococcota_A; class Polyangia; order Polyangiales; family Polyangiaceae; genus Polyangium. The sequence goes on along the minus strand of JANMGF010000568.1, from coordinate 1,546 downwards.
GCCCGCGTCGCCATCGACCTCGGCGGCGTCTTCATCGACGGCGCCCGCGTCAAGGTCGCCGGACGCGCCATCCGGCCCGGACAAACCATCCTCGCGAACCTCGGCGGCGCCCTCGATCGCGCCACCAAAGAGGTCGGCGCCGCCGCGCGCGCCCGCGACGAGGCGAGCTTGCCCCCCTTCCGCGTCGTCTACCGGGATGAGGACCTCGTCGTCGTGGACAAACCCTCCGGCCTGGTCACGGCCCCGACGCCCGAGAGTGATCGCGGAAACCTCGCCGACCTGCTCGGCCGCAGCCTTGGCGGCACGATTTTCGTCGTCCACCGCATCGATCTCGACACGAGCGGGCTCGTGGTTTTCGCGCGGAACGAGGCGACCAACCGCGTCCTCTCCGAGCGAATTCGCGCCCACGATTTCGATCGGATCTACCTCGCCGCGCTCCTCGGCCATGTCCCCTGGGACGAACGTACGATCGAGGAGCCCGTCGCGGGAAAACGCGCCGTCTCCCACGCCACGGTGCTCGAGCGAATGGAAGGCGCGTCGCCCCCGGGCGTGACGCTCGTGCGTTTTCGCCTGGAGACGGGCCGGACCCACCAGATTCGCCTGCACGCGCGGCACGAGGGCCACCCGGTGCTCGCCGATCGCAAGTATGGAACACCGAACCCGCTGGATCCGCCGCGCCTCGCGCTCCACGCGACCCGGCTCGGTTTCGTCCATCCACGCACGGGAGAATCGCTCGCCTGGGAGAGCCCGTGGCCCGCGGATCTCGCGGGGTGGCTCGAGGGGTTGCGGGGCAATACACGTTGACGCCCCGCCCCCGCCCTTCTATCACGAAAGGCATGTTTTCCCGAAGCGCCCTCGCCCTCGCGCCGCTGCTCGTCGGCCTTTTCCTGGCTTCCTGCACGAAATACGAGCTCGCCATGCACGACACCGCCCCGCAGAGCGCCGTCGCCGCCCTGCCCCCGAACACCGCGCGCATCTGCGTCCTTCGCCCGCACACGGTCGCCTCGCTCGTCCCTGCCGTCGTGCGCGACAATGGCCGGCTCGTGGGCATGACGAAGGGGCCGTCGTATTTCTGTTATCTCGCCGAACCAGGGTTTCATGCGATCGTCACGCGGTACGGCGACGACGTCGACGAGACGATCGGCTCGGACGAGGTCGCTGAGGCGACGATGATCGTCATGCCCGGAGGACGTTATTTCCTCCACCACGACGTCTCGAAGATCCTGACCCTCTCCGTCCGCTGGGTCGAGCCCACCGACGCCAACAAGATGATCGGCGAATGCGACTACGCCGAGCTCGTCGCGGCCCCCTCGAACGAAATACTGCCCGCGCCGGGCGAGGTCGTGCGGGCGCGACGTTGACCCGGTAGGGCACTGGCTCGGATAGCCCCTTCGCCGTTGGAATCTTGCGCGCGGGGGGGCCTGCGGGGGCTTGGTTTGGGCGAGCGTGGTCGTGCAGGGGGGCCTTGGGGCGGTGGTCGCGGGAGGGAGCGGCCGTGCAAGGGGCTTCGGGGGGCCTGCATGCGGGAGGGAGCGCAGGCCTTCGG
>JANMGF010000535.1:0-5368 GCA_031374535.1 Polyangium sp. (in: bacteria) | reverse complement strand
TCCTCGGCACGGCCGCTCTCGGGTGCGGACCGGAGCCGGTCCGCGCGCCGAACCCTACGAGGACCCTCGACGAGCGTCGCGCGCTCGAGGTCATCCGTCGCGCCGTCGCCGATGAGGGCGTCCGCCCCGGGCCTTCCCGCGACGTCGAGCTGCGCAACGGAAAGCCCTTGCGCGTCGACGTCGGCATCGACGGGCACGAGTACGGAATCGCGTACATCTCCGATGAGGACGCCGGCAAGCTCGGCGACGCGATCAAGTATCCGACCAGCCCCGACGATCCCCTCCGCTTCGAGCGCGTCGGCGCCGACGGCGAGGTCCGCGTCGTGCTGCTCTACCAGACGAACTATCGCTACGACGATCTCGCTGGCGAGACGCACGAGCTCACGACCATCACCGCCGAGCGCACCCTGATCCGCGACGTTCGCGACTTCATCACGCGCGCCAAGGCCAAGAAGTTCAAGTGAGCCTCGCCGACAAGATCTCCACGCTGACCGGCGGTGAGTCCACGCGCGCCATCGGTCCACGCCGCGCGCTCCTCGTCGCCAGCACCGCGTTGCTCGTCGGGCTCGGCCTGGTTGGTCTCCGTCCGAGCGACTCGAACGATACGGGCCTCATCGACATCGGCATGGTCCTGACGCTGCTCGCGCTCTTCCTGTTGATCGGCGCCATCCACACGTACGGTCGCCTCGGCCCCGACGAGGGCGAAAAAGGCGTCTGACGCAGGGCAGGGGAGGTGACCCCTGCTCGATGGGCTTGCGAATGCGATGGGCTTGGACCAGCATCGCGCCCATGCACCGTCCCAGCCGCCAGCATCAGCATCTGCTCGAGAAGATTGCCCGCAAGGAGTCGCGCGCCAAGGCCCAGAACCGCAAGGGTGGTTCGCGCGTCAAGCAGTGGAAGAAGTGGGTCGAGGCGTACAAGCCCCTCGCCACGCCGGCCACCGACGCCGCGCAGGCCTGAGCCTCGCTTCTCGCAGGAAGATCTTCCCTCTTCGTCTCCACCCCCACCGCATCGTCGCGAGGCCGTTGCAACGAGGTAGCTCGTCGTTGCACCCTCGCGGCCGATGCGCGCCTTGCTTCGCGGAGGCCTCTTCGCCCTGGGGTTCACCCTCGCCGGGTGCGCTGGATCCTGGGGTTCAACGGAACGGAGCCCTCGTGTTTCCACCGGCATCACGCAGGGCTTCTACGCGCTCGCTTCCGACCCGAGCGACTTCGACGCCGCGCCTCGTGAGGTAACGGCGGCCCAGGCCGAGGCGGATCTCGACTTCGTCCTCGCTGTCTTCGCCGACGCGTACGCCGCGCCCGAGGGCCACGCACCCGTGCCGCCGATCGCGCAGATCGACGAGGCTCGCCGCGTGATCCGGGCCCGCGCGTGGTGGTCGCCCAAGGACCTCGCGATCCTGCTCCGCGATCTGCTCCGTGCAGACGATGGGCACCTCGCCTTCGAGCATGGAGGCGCGCATCCGCTACGTCTCGAGGCTTTGCCCGCGCCCAAAGCTCCATCGTCGCGTGCGGCGTCGCCCGTCGAGCTCGTCGAAGGAGATGTCCCCGTCCTCGTCGTGCGCACCTTCGAGACCGCCGCGGCCGAGGCGCTCGCCACGTTGCCGCGCTTCGCCGAGCGTCTGCGCAAGGAGCGCTCCTTCGTCGTCGATCTGCGAGGCAACCGCGGCGGAAACTATGCCTTCGCCGAGCGCTTCCTGCTCGCGCTTGCGTCGGGGCCGATCCACGCGCTCGGCACGCGTGAGGTCCAGTCCGTCGCTGCGGCCCTCGGGCGCGTGAACGCCGCGCGGAGGCGCCTCGCACGCGGGCACGTGCCCGAGGCTGCGCGCCCGATGTTCCTCGCCCACATCGCGCTGCTCGAGCGGCTCGCAGAGGAGCTCGCCGCGCGGGCCGCGTCGCGCATCGAGATCGTTCGTCGTGGAGAGATCCTGCACGGCGCGGCGCCGGGTCCGCTCCTCGGACGTGGCGTGCTCCTCGTCGATCGGGGCTGCGCCTCGGCGTGTGAGATGTTCGTCGCGCTGGCGCGGCAGGTCCCCGGGTTGCTCGTCGCGGGCGAACGCACGCGTGGCAGCATGGCGGTCGGCGAGGTCGCGTCGTTCCTGCTCCCGCGCTCGCGCCTTGGCGTCACGTTCGGCACGCGCGCGGTCGTCGATCCGCTTGGTGACTTCGACGAGACGCGTGGCTTCGTCCCGGATCTCGATCTCGTCGGGCACGACGCGCTTGCTCATGCGCAACACGTCGCCTCGTTCGCCCCGTCTTCCGCGTGGGCCGTGGCTCGTGCGCGCGCGCCGTCCCTCGTCGATCGGCGCTCGCGAGAGCTCCGCGCGGAGGCTCGGCCATCCGCGTCCGAAAAAAAGCCGCGTTGACCTCCTAGGCACCTCACGTATTCTCGGTTTTCGTGCGCACGAGGCCAGCACCTCGCGCGACGCGGAGATACGACCATGGGTGCGGCGACGATCACACAGCGCGCGAAGCGGATCTCTCGTGCGCTCGCAGCAGCGCTGCTCCTCGCAGCGGCCTTCTCCTCGTCGGCTGCCGATGCACAGGCGCCGCCGCCTCCGCCTCCGCCTCCGCCCACCGCGCCGGCTGCCGCGCCGCCGCCGCCTCCGCCCCCGGGTTACGAGCCCGCGCCTCCGCAGGTCGCGCCGATGCCGCCGCCCGGATATGCGCCTCCGCCCGGGTACGCGCCTCCGCCGGGGTATCCGCCGTCGGGGTATCCGCCTGGGTATCCGCCGCCGGGGTACGGGCCTCCGCCGGGGTATCCGCCCGGGTACGGTCCTCCACCGGGGTATCCGCCCGGGTACGGTCCTCCGCCGGGGTACGGGCCGAACAGTTATGGATACGGCCCGCCTGGAGCGCCCATCGCGGCGACGCTCCCGTACGAAGAGGGAGACCCCATCCCGCCCGGCTACCGGCTCGACAGCCGCGTCCGCAGGGGCCTCGTCGTCGGCGGCGCCGTGACCTTCGGCGTCCCCTGGTTTTTCTCCGCGATGATCGCGTCGTTCGCCGACAGCGTCTCGTCGGAATCGACGGCCTGGCCGCTCTACATCCCGGCCCTCGGACCCTTCATCGCCATGGGCACGCTCGACTCCTCGGGCGCGGGGACCTTCTGGCTCGCGGTCGACGGCCTCGCGCAGTCGGGCGGCCTCGCGATGCTCATCGCCGGCATCGTCGCCCAGGAGAAGCGGCTCGTGCGGAGCGACGAGAGCGGCTCTTCCATGACGGTGTTGCCTCTCCGGTTCGGCCCGGATGGAATGGGCCTCGGCCTCGTGGGGACGATGTGACGACGCGACGAACGGTCCTCTTCTCGAGCACCCTGCTCGTGATCCTTGGTGCTGCAAGTATCTCCCTCGCGCAGGGCGCGCAGCCGCCTCCGCCGCCTCCGGCGCAGGCCGCGATACAGCCCTTGCCTCCGCCTCCGCCGCAGGGCGCGATGCAGCCGCCGCCTCCATCCCCCGGCGCGACGCCGCAGGGGTATCCGCCTCCCGGTTACTACCCGCCGCCCATCTTCGGGCCGTCGCGATTGCCCTACGCAGAAGGTGATCCCGTTCCGCCCGGCTACGTGATCGAGACGCGCCCTCGTTACAAGCTCGCGACCGCGGGCATCGCGACGTTCGCGCCGTTCTACGGGCTCTCGGTCCTCTTCGCGGGCTCCTTCGCGGGCAACGAGGGCCCCTCGGCTGGCTGGTACACGCCGCTGTTCATCCCCGTCATCGGTCCGTTCGTGGCCATCGGCGCCTCCGACGCCGAGAGCGCTGGCACCTTCATGCTCATGCTCGACGGTATCGGCCAGGTGACGGGCGCCGCGCTTTTCGTGGCGGGCATGCTCGCCGACGAGAAGTTCGTCTCGCGCACCCCGACCGCATTCGACCCGCGCCCCGAGGTCATGGTCGGCCCGCGGGCCGCGGCGCTCCGGTGGCACTTCTGAGCACGTGGATCGGCGATGAAAGGGACTCCGTCGATGGTCAAGCACAAGCGTAGTTCGATCCCGGGTTTCGCCCGAGGGATCGTGCCGCTCGCCGGGCTCGTGTTGAGCCTCGCCTCCACGCTCCCCGCGAGCGCGCAGCCTGCGCCCCCTCCGCCTCCGGCCCCTCCGCCTGCCTCTTCGTCGGCCTCTCCGTCGGCGACGACAACGCCACCCGCGCCCGCGCCCTCGCTCTTGCCCCCTGCGCCGCCGCCTCCTCTCGCGTCACCGCCGCCCGCGGCCGACGAACCTGCCGACCGGCCAGCGAAGCCCAAGCGGAAGAAGCAACCCGCCGCCGAGGGCGCGCCGAACCCGGGCATGATGCAGCCGCCTCCGCCCATGTGGAGCCCGGCCGACGACGCCACCCTGCCCGTCTTGCCCCGCCGGATCGACTACGAAGAGGGAGACATCCTCCTGCCCGGCTACGAGCTCAAGGTGAAGCCGAACCGCGGCCTGGTCGTCGGCGGCATCGTGGCCTTCGCCGTCCCTTATGGCTTGTCCGCGCTCGTCGGTGGTGCGTCTGCGCTGGACGGCGAGAACAACTCCGAGACGCTCGGCCCGCTGCTCGTCCCGATCTTCGGCCCGTTCATCACGCTCGGCGTTACGAACGCGCGCACCAACGAGTTCCCGAGCCAACGCAGCTCCGACGACGACCTCTTCTCGTTCTTCATGCTGCTGAACGGCTTCACGCAACTCACGGGCGCGGCCATGTTCGCCGCCGGCATCCTCGTGCCCGAGAAGTACCTCGAGCGCGCGCAGGCGCTCCCGGGCAAACCGGAGCTCTTCGTGGGAGGCAGCTCCGCCGCCGTGCGTTTCCACTTCTGATCCCGCCGCCGCGTCACGTCGCGGCGAAAATCCTCCACATCCAGTCGAGCGGCGAGCCCGCCTCGCCCGCGTCACGCACACGCTCGATCCTGCGCCGCGGATTCGCCGACAGGTGCCGCAGGATCCAGAACACCGTCTCCGCCTCGCCCGTGCCCGCGCCCGCGCAGACCTCCGAAAGCGAGAGCGCCGTGCCCGCCTTCGCGCGAAGCGCCCCGAGCACGCGATGCTCGAGCTCGATCACCGCCTGCGCCGCCTTCTTCCCTGCCTCCACGCCCGGCTGGTGGTACGCGTTGATCCCCACGAGCTCCGCGTAGATCCCCACGGCCCGCTCGTACAGCGCGATGAGCGCGCCGAGCGACACCGCGTCGAGCGCTTCCAGCGTGATCGTGATCGACGCCCGCCCGCGCTCGTCGAGGGCGCGACGCGTCCCTTGCAAGAAGCCCGAGAGGTAATCCCCCGACGTCGTGTCCGGCTCCACGAGGACCTCGCCTCGCTGCGGAACGCGATCGAGCAGCACCTCGATGAACGTCACGAAGAAGTTGTCGACCCCATCACGCAGCTGCTGCACGTACGCGTGCTG
>JANMGF010000517.1:0-4053 GCA_031374535.1 Polyangium sp. (in: bacteria) | reverse complement strand
GCAAAAACGACGAGAACGTCGAATTGCTCCACTCGATGAACCTCATCGACAAGGTGATCGTGGTCGGCGTGTACGCGAAAGACCGGATGTACGAGTACACGAAGCCCGGTTACGAGCAGTATGGCCGTTTCATGGTGGACGAGCTCAAGCCGTTCATCGACGCGAAGCTACGCACGCTCCCCGATCCCCAGAACACGGCCGTGATGGGCTCGTCGCTCGGCGGCGTGGTGTCGTTTTTCCTCGGATGGCAATACCCGCACGTGTTCGGCAAGGCGGCCTGCCTGTCGAGCACCTTCGGATACCGCGACGACCTGATGGAGCGCGTGGCGTCCGAGCCGAAGAGGAACGTGCGGTTTTACATCGACAGCGGCTGGCCCGAGGACAACTACGAAAACACGACGGCCATGCGAGATCAGCTCATCGCCTCGGGTTACGAGTTCGGGCGCGACATCCTCTATTTCGCGTTCCCCGGCGACCTCCACAACGAGTCTTCGTGGGCGACGCGGAGCCACGTGCCCTTCCAGTACTTCTTCGGCAAGGCCGCGCGGCTCTGAAGCCACCCGCCGAGCGCGGAGCCCAGACGGGAAGAAGGGAAGCCGGAAAACACGCACTTTCGTCCTGAAGAGCGCGTCATGACGCGGTGCGGAAACGTTCACGAAACATGGGCGGGTGTATCGATCGGGCATGAAGGTCGACACGGGTGACACCGCCTGGCTCCTCGTCTCCACGGCCCTGGTGCTCTTCATGACCCCGGGCCTCGCCCTGTTTTACGGCGGGATGGTGCGGCGCAAGAACGTGCTCTCGACGCTGATGCACGCCTTCGCGGCGCTTCCGATCGTGACGCTCCAGTGGGTCGCGTTCGGGTATTCGCTCGCGTTCGGGCCCTCGATCGGCGGTCTCGTGGGCAATCTCGCGTATGCAGGGCTCGGGCCCCTCGCGACGGAGCCACGCGGGACGGTGCCGCACCTCGCGTTTTGCGCGTTTCAGATGATGTTCGCGGTGATCACCCCGGCGCTCGTCGCGGGCGCCTTCGCCGAGCGGATGCGGTTTTCGGCGTATGCCGTGTTCGTCGTCCTCTGGTCGACGCTGGTGTACGATCCCGTCGCGCACTGGGTCTGGAGCGAGAGTGGTTGGCTCTTCAAGCTGGGCGCCCTCGATTTCGCCGGCGGCACCGTCGTGCACCTCTCGGCCGGGGCCTCGGCGCTCGTCTGCGCGCTCGTTCTCGGCAAACGCGTCGGGTATCCGCACGAGCGCCACCAGCCGCACAACCTCACGATGACGCTCACGGGCGCGGGGATCCTCTGGTTCGGCTGGTTCGGCTTCAATGCGGGCAGCGCCCTCGGATCCGGCGCCCTCGCCGCGCTTTCGCTGGTCACGACGCACGTCGGCGCGGCCGCGGGCGCGGTCGGGTGGATTGCGGTGGAATGGTTGCAGAGGGGCAAACCCACGGCGCTCGGCGTCGCGTCCGGGCTCGTCGCCGGGCTCGTCGGCGTCACGCCCGCCGCCGGTTTCGTCTCGCCCGTCGCGGCTTCGATCATCGGCTTTTCCGCGGGGGCCGCTTGTTATTTCGCGGTCGTAGGAAAAGAGCGGTTCGGGTACGACGATTCTCTCGATGCCTTCGGCGTGCACGGCGTCGGCGGCGCCGTTGGTGCGCTGCTCACGGGCGTCTTCGCGCAGAAAGCATTGAACGAGTCCGGCCGCGACGGGGCGCTCGCCGGCAACGTCGCGCAGCTCGTCCCGCAGCTCGTGGGGATCGTCGTGGTTGGCCTTTATGCCGCGGCGGTCACGTGGATCTTGCTCAAGGGAATCGACAAGGTGATTGGCCTACGCGTCGCCCAGGAAGAGGAGCGCGAGGGCCTCGACGCGACCGAACATGGCGAGACGGGGTACGCGTCGTCGTGACGCTCTCGAGCCGATCAGAGACGATCGTTCAGAAGGTCGGCCTTGGTCGATTTCTTCTTCGTGCCGCCGCCGGGAGAGAAGGGTTGGACGCGAGGAACGGCGGACGAGGATGCTTGCACGGAAGGCGGGGCCGAAGCGGGATCGGTCGACGTGGTGGCCGGTACGACCTCCGCGGCGCGGGGTGACGTGGGAGGAGCGTTCGTCGGCAAAACCTCCGCGACGGACGCAGCGGTCCCGCCCGTGTCGTTTTTCTTGCCAACCAAGAACCAAACGCCCGTGCCAACCAGCGCCACGCCGAGCAGAACGGCCGCCCCGATTTTCCCCGTACGACCCTTGCCCTGGGAAATGCCGGCCGGCGGCGTGTTTCCTCGCCCCAGCGCACCCGCAATACGCGCCGCGGCGACCTTCGAGGCCGTCGAGCCAAAAGGCGCGAGCGCGGCCGCGAGCTCGGCGACGTCCCGAAAACGCGCGCTCGGATCACGCTCCATGCAACGCAAAAGGGCCTTCTCGAGCCCCGCGGGCGCGCCTTGGCGGTCGTGGCGCAGGCGCGGCGGCGGATCACGGAGCACACGCGCGAGGATGAGGCCCACGGTCTCGCCGTCGAAGGGTGGTTTGCCCGTCAGCAAATCGTAAAGCGTCGCGCCGACGGCCCAGACGTCGGCGCGGCCGTCGACGCTCTTCGGTGAGGAGATCTGCTCGGGCGCCATGAATTGCGGCGAGCCGATCACCTGCTGCGTCGAGGTGATCGCCCCGGCGACGGCGCCGGACGCGTCGACGCTGCGGTTCTTGGAGATGCCGAAGTCGAGGACCTTGATCCGCGCGGTTCCATCCGACCGCTTCGTGAGCACGAGGTTCGCCGGCTTGATGTCGCGATGCACGATGCCCGCGGCGTGCGCCTCGGCGATCGCCCCGAGCGCCTGCACCACGAGATCCACGGCCTCGACGACGGGCAGCGGGCCGCGGCTCTCGACGAGCTTCTCGAGATCCACGCCGTCGAGGTACTCCATGACCATGTACGGCGCGCCGCCCTCGAGGCGCCCCACGTCGAACACACGCGCGACGTGTTCACTCTCGAGCCGCGCCGCGGTACGCGCTTCCGTGAGAAACCGCGTGACGGCGTCCTCGTTCTCGAGGATCTCGGGCCGCATGAGCTTGATGGCGTAGCGCTGGTCGAGCGCCTCGTGCCGCGCGGCGACGACGACGCCCATGCCGCCCGAGGCGATGATGCGCTCGACCCTGTACTTTCCATCGACGAGGTCGCCCGGCTCGACGAGCGAGGGGTTCCGGGAGGAAGGCGCGGCTGTTCCCACGCGGAGAGTCTACACGAACGGAGGCCGGCGCACCGAGAGGATCACCCGAACAATGGGTTTGGCAGGACGTACCGAATGCCGGTCCCCCCCTCAATACGTCGAAGGAGGCGACGGCAGCTGGCTCAGCCGCACGGGGCTCTCGTCGGCGAGGTCGTCGAACACCTCCCGGATGAGCGGCACCTGATCACACCCCGCCAGGATGCCGATGACCACGTGTTTGGCCGACACGTAGGCCCGCCGCCAAGTGTTCCACGCGATCGAGATGTCGGCCGTCATCGAGCGGCGCTCGGACCGGCCCGCGTGGACCTCGGCGTCGAACACCTCGAGCGCCGCCCGCGCCCGCTCCACGGCGGCCGACCAATGCTCGCTTTCGGGGATCGTTTCCCTCGCGCGGTCGATCCCCTCGCGCGCGTACGCGAGCCGCGCGAGGAGCTTCATCGGGGTGCGCCGCACGGCCGTGCTGAGCGACTCTCCCTGGAGGAGGCGCGAGGCGATGATGAAACCATCGCGGCAAGCCTCGGCGTGGTGGACGAGGCGCCGCAACGTGTCGCGGGCTTCGAAGACCGGATCGGGCTCGCCGTCGGGCTTGCGGTGCAAGTAGAGCTCGGGGACGCCCGCGCGGAGGAGGGACGCCTCGAGCGCCTCGCTCGCCGAGGCCACGCGGCTCGCCATGAGCTTCAGGGTCGGGTCGAGCTCGGGATCGAGCCCGAGCAGGAGGGTGTTGATCTGCGCCGCGGTGAAGCGGCCGTAGGCGATGGCCTCGTACGGATCCATGCGGGGGTCGTTCATGATCGCCCTCTCGTGACGGGGGATGTACCGGGGGCCGGGCCGTCCCGGCGTG
>JANMGF010000500.1:0-8542 GCA_031374535.1 Polyangium sp. (in: bacteria) | reverse complement strand
CGCGGGCCTCGGCCTCGCGCTTGGCCTCGCGGTCATGGTCGTTTTCATGATCATGACCATTCAGTTCAAGTCGATGCGGCTGCCGCTCGTCATGCTCTTTACCATTCCCGTATGCCTGGTCGGCATCGTCGCGGCGCTTCTCGGCTCCCGCGAGGGCCTCTCCATTCCTGCGTTGATGGGGGTCCTGATGGTCATCGGCATCGCCGTCTCGAATGGAATCCTGCTCGTCGACCACGCCAACCGGGCCTTCCAGGCGGGCAAGGACCTCATCGAGGCGGCCATCGACGCAGGGCGAGCGCGGTTTTCCCCGATCGCCATGACGAGCCTCGCCACCATCATCAGCCTGCTGCCGACGGCGCTCGGGCTCGAGCACGGCACGGAGTCGAACCGGCCCCTCGCCCTCGCCGTCACGGGCGGCCTCGCCTCGTCCACGCTTCTATCGCTTTTCCTCGTGCCTTCGATGTTCGTCTTTCTCGCCAAACGCGAGACCGCGGACGTCGTGCCGCAAGAATGAACGAACGCACGTGAACGGGGGGATCCATTGCCTCGCCTCGCCTCGCCTTCAGAGAAAAGGACCGCAGGGAATGGTGCCGCGGCGGATCGAATGTCCGGCGGCCTCGCCGTCATCGGCCCAGAAGAAGCTCTTCTGACCGCCCGAGCATTCGGCTTCCGGTGCGATGGCAATTCCTTCGTGGGCCCCGTTCGCCAATGAGCTCGGCCGCGCGAAGCTCGTACGAAGGACGAAGCGACCGTAGGTCGGCGAGGCCACGTCGTCGTCGATGGTGAGCACGTTCGTCACGTTCCCGCAGATGTCGTCGCAATGCGCCCAGAGATACCCCGTCTCGCGATCGAGCTCGATGCCCACCACGGCCGGATGACCGCTCGCGATCGTGGCGACGCGGAGGAAACCGCCGCCGACATGATCCAGCGCATAGGCGTACATCTTGCCGTCCGCCTCGATGCCCACGATGAAGAGGCCCTTGCCGTGACCCGGGTAATCCGCCGGGTCGTACGTCTTGCCGAGCCGCTCATCCTGGAACGACTTCCCCACGAGGAAGCTGTCAGGTACCCACGTGATGGCCTCGAGCCCTGCGTTGGCGCCGACGGGCGGCAGATCGGGGGTCAGGTTCCACTCGCGCGTCGCCGTGAGGGTGCCTCCGAGCGCGCTCGTATCGAAAAGAAGCACACTGAGACGGCTCGTCGCGCTGCTATCGTTGTCACGCTCCGTGGCGACGTAGATGTCGGGCGAGGACCCCTCGGCCTTGGTGACGCCCTCGGCATCAGGGACGCCGGTGCCTCCAGGGTATCGGAGCGTCTTCCCAGCGCCCCAGCCGCCCGTGGTATCGGGCGCCCAGATCGCTCCATTCCAGACAATGCGGAAAAGCGTCGAGGGGCCGTTCTGCACCGCCCACAGCACCCCCGTGCCACGCGACGCCGGTTGGTAGGTGAGTCCACTCAGGTTTCCCCCGAACACGTTCGTGCCGTCGACCGTGGCCACGTTGTTGCCACCAGGCCAAGGGCCACTCCCCGGGCCGGGCGCGCCTGCGTCCGACATTGCGCAGTCGTTGGCAGCGCCCTTGGTCGGCCCGATCGTGACGAGGAAGGGGCCGCTGCCGTCTGGACAGCGGCCGTAGGTGCTTGCTGCGTGGCTCGTCCAGGTGTACGTGTCGACGAGATTGACGCCGCCCGCGTCGAACAGCCTCGCGGAATCGCTGGCGCCAAGACCATAACCGAGGCTGGCCTCTTCCAGGACGAGGTGCGCGCCCGGCGCAATCGTCGTGCCGTTCGGAAAGACGTAGACGTGCGTATCGTCGTTGTCTTTGAAGATCCAGCCGCTCAGGTCGGCGGTGCCACTGCCGGCGTTGTAGAGCTCCGCCCAATCGCCCGGCACACCGCCGCTCGACTCGACCTCATTGATGACGACGAACGGGCTCCCGCCATCCACACCTCCGCCGGCGCCGCCCACACCTCCGCCGGCGCCGCCCGTACCTCCGCCGGCGCCGCCCGTGCCTCCGCCGGCGCCACCCGTACCTCCGCCCGTGCCGGTCCCCGACGCACCACCGACATTGGTGTTACCGCCCATTCCTCCGCTACCGCTGGCGCTCGACGATGTCCCAGCGCCCCCCGAGCTTGCCGACGTCGTCGGCGTGCCTCCGGAGCCCGCGGTTCCTCCGTCGACGTCACCAGCATCCTCGCGGGTCCCGGTTGCCGCGCAATGAACCATGAGCAAACCCGTGGACACGAGCGTAACTGTCCTCAACACGCTTCTTTTCAACGGTCGACCTCCGGCCGCGAGGGTACTGTCGCCCGATGACAGAGGGATGCGGGACGCGCTACGACTCTGTGAAGACCAGGCAGCGGGTCAGCGCCGAGACGGCCAGGGCAAGTGGCCATGCGGATGGATTGACCTCGTCACGCGCTTCGCACGACGAATCGCTGCACGACCGTGGGCTCCCCGATTCCGCGCAGCGATACTGGCTCCTCGATGCTGGCATCGTGCGCGGCCACCAGATCGGCGACCCCGGGCGCGTCGAGCATCGCGCGCGTCAGGCAGATCTCGCCCGCCGCTGCCAGGGATTGAACGCGCGACGCGATATTGACTGTCTGGCCGAAATAATCGAGCCGATCGTCGCCGTTGACGATGAGCACCGGCCCCACGTGGATGCCGATCCTCAATCCAAGCTCCACGCCGCGCGACGATAACTCCCGGTTGAGCGCTGCGACCCGGGTCTGCATTTCGAGCGCCGCGGCGGTGGCGCCGAGCGCCTTCGAGAAGGTCGCCATCACCGCATCCCCGATCGTCTTGACGACCGCCCCCGAATGCGCCGCCGTCACCGCCGTGAGCTCACGAAAATGCTCGCGTACGATTCGGTACGCCTCGACGTCACCGATGCGATCGTAGAGCTCCGTCGAGCCCTTGAGATCCGTGAACAGGACCGTTTGGCTACGGATGTTGAGCGCGAGGTCCGGGTCGGTGCACTGGACGCGAAAAAGCCTCCGGAAGGTCTGGTGGCTCAGCAGCATCTGCGCCGTGAAATACGCCGTGTGCGTGGAGCGGTTTTCCGTCACGAAGCATTGATAACGTCCCACGTCGCCGTCCAGGAGGAAGACGCCTGTCGGCTCGGGGAGCCCGTTCGTCACGCGAATCGAGCACTTCCCGGGGCGCACGACGATCTCCGCGGGCGCGATTCCCATGGGCCCCACGAGGAGCTCGACGTTCGGCCCGCGCGCTCCTTTTGCGTCGGCGCGCACGAAGGCGCCGGCGTGACGGTCGTAGCTCACGGCGCGCGCCGATTGGCCATGGTCCAGCGCGAGCTCGAAATCGCGACTCTCGCCTGCCGCGAGCACGGCTTCGCCCAGGCTCGCCGTCCTGAGGTATTCGGCGAAGATCGGGGAGTGCACGATGTCCGATGAAATGAAGTAGGCTCGATAGCTGCCGAGATCCTTGAACGGATCGATCGAGAGGGTCCGGATCGATGGACACAACGAGAACGTGACCTCGACACGATCGTCGAGCGCGACGTCGATGTCGTCGTCACAGCTCGTACAATGAAATGAATTCCGCGGGATCCGGTCGATCGTGTCGTAGACGTACTCGACCGCGCCGCAGAAGACACACACGAGGCGCCAGTGGATGTCGAAGAGCCCGGCGTGGAGGCTGTGGATGAAGAGCTCCACAACGACCTCCGCGGGAAACCCGTGTCGCGCGCCGAAGGCGAGCGGATTGACGCGAGACAGGTCCCAATCGTCGAGCACCGTGATCAAAGCTCCGAACCGGTACATGTCTTGCTCGGGCGCGCATCCCGTCGCGCGCAGCACCGATAGCTTGGCTTCCAAAAGCATCTTGTTGAGCGGCATGGTGCGTCCCTCCTTTCGACTCCTTCAAGGACAGGATGGTACCACCTGCCTCGGTATTTTCCATGCACGAAAGTCGCGCAAATTTGGGGCTTCCACCGCGTCATCCCCTCGGGTATCGTCACCCGCGAGCCCTGCCCTGTCGCTGGAGGAATGACACGTGTCGCTCGTCGAAGGATCACTCGTCGCGGGCCGCTTCCTGATCGAGGGTCTCGCTGGAAAGGGAGGGATGGGCGAGGTTTTCCGCGCGCGCGACACGAGCACCGGCACCACGGTCGCCCTCAAGCTCCTGCACGCGCAGGCCGATGGCCTGGAGGACCTCGAGCGCTTCCAGCGGGAGGCCCGGGTGCTCTCCCAGCTCGAGCATCCGGGGATCGTCTCGTACCTCTCGCATGGCCAGACCGAGGACGGGCGCCCCTACCTCGCCATCGAGTGGTTGTCCGGGCACGATCTCGGCCAGCGCCTCGCCCAGGGGCCTCTCGGTATCCGCGATTGCGTGACGCTGCTCCGAAATATCGTGAATGCGCTCGCCGTCGCTCATGGCCGCGGCATCGTCCACCGCGACATCAAACCGAGCAACCTGTTCCTGCGGCACGACGAGATCGCGAGGGTCACGCTCCTCGATTTCGGTATCGCACGGCAATCACGCGCGGCCACCGCGCTCACGCGCACCGGCCATCTCATCGGCACGCCTGACTACATGGCCCCGGAGCAGGCGCGCGGCGACCGCGACCTCGGGCCGACCGCGGACGTATTCAGCCTCGGATGTGTCCTCTTCGCGTGCTTGACCGGGAGACCTCCCTTCTCGGCCCAGAACCTCGTCGCGATCCTCGCCAAGGTCCTCTTCGAGGAAGCACCCGCCGTCGAGACGTTACGCCCGGACACGCCCCCCGTTCTCTCCGCGCTGCTCGCGCGTATGCTGGACAAAGACCCTTCTCGGCGGCATGCAGACGCTCTTGCGCTGCGCGATGCGCTCTTCGACCTGACGTTGCCGAGGGGCGACGAGACCGTCTCGCTGCCTGGCGTCGATCCTTCGCCCGCTCCGGCTGCGCTCAGCGAGCACGCCATGATGCTCCTGTGCGTCGTCGTCGCCGTCCCGGGCATCGGGGCGGAGCCGCCCGCGTCGGCCGCGCTCGCGGCCGGGGCTTTACCCCAGGCGCCTCGCGACGCTCTGCGCGCCCGCCTCGTGCTTCTCGGCGGGCGTGTCGAATGGCTCGCCGACGGCTCGCTCGCTGTCGTCGTCCCTCCCGCGCAGAGCGTGATCGATCAGGTGGAGCAGGCCGCGCGCTGCGCCCTCGTGATCAAGGAGTCATGGCCCGACGCACGCGTGGCGCTGACGACCGGCCGCGGCGTGTTGCGGGAGAGGCTCCCGGTCGGCGAGGCCATCGAACGCGCCGTCTCGCTTCTCGGGCCCCGCGGCGGCGACGACAGCGGTGCCGAGGCGTCGATGACCGAAGAATCAGGCGTATGGTTGGATGCGCTGAGCGCCAGGCTGCTTTCGCCGCGCTTCGCGATAACGACGACGAGGAGCCTGCCCGTGCTCCGCGGGACGCAGGCGAGCACCGCCGACGCGTCGCGGCCGCTGCTCGGACGGCCGACGCCTTGCGTGGGGCGCGAGCAGGATCTCGCCATGCTGGGAATGGCGATCGACCGGGCGATCGAGGCGTCGGAGCCAGCCGGGGCGCTCGTCATCGCGCCGCCGGGGATGGGCAAGTCGCGCCTGCGTCACGAATTGCTGCGCAGGCTGGGCGCTCGCGAGCTCGATATCGAGGTACTGTCGGGCAGCGGAGCGCCGCTCCGCGCCGGCTCGCCTTATGGTTTGCTCGGCGAAGCGCTGCGCCGGCTTTGCGATGTGCATATCGGGGACCCTCCCACCTCGCAGGAAGAGAAGATCATGAAGCGCGCGGGCGCGCGCGTGGCGCCTTCGAACGCGCGGAGGGTCGGCGAGTTCATCGCGACCCTGTGCGGAATCACGGTCGCGGAGCCGAGCGTCGTGCTCCGCGCGGCCTACAGCGATCCGAAGATCATGAACGAGCAGATCCAGCGTGCATTCGTGGATCTGTTGTCGGCAGAGTGCGCCGCGCGGCCCGTGCTCCTGGTGCTCGAGGATCTGCACTGGAGCGATCCGGCGACCGTGAGGCTCCTCGATGATGCCCTGGTGGGGCTCCTGGAAAAGCCCTTCTTCGTGCTGGCCTTCGCCCGTCCTGAAGTGTCCGATCTCTTCCCGAACCTCTGGGAAGGGCGGACCCTCCAGCGCATCCGGCTGGCTGGGTTGAGCAAAAAGGCCGCAGAGCGGCTGATCACCTCGGTGCTCGGCGCCGAGGTCGCTGCGGCTACCGCGGCGCGTATGATCGAGCAGGCCGCGGGCAATGCGTTGTTTCTCGAGGAGCTCATCCGTGCGGCAGCCGAGGGGAAGGCCGAAGGGCAGCCGGAGACCGTGCTGGCGATGCTGCAAGCGAGGCTCTCGTGCCTCGACACCCAGGCGCGGAGGGTCCTCTCTGCGGCGAGCATCTTCGGGCAGACATTCTGGCGCGGCGGGGTGCGTACGCTGCTCGGGAGAAATCAGGACACCC
Source organism: Polyangium sp. (in: bacteria) (assembly GCA_031374535.1). Lineage (GTDB taxonomy): Bacteria > Myxococcota_A > Polyangia > Polyangiales > Polyangiaceae > Polyangium. The sequence continues at coordinate 2,114 of JANMGF010000500.1, read as the reverse complement.
AGCAGACGGCAGATCGGCTCGAGGAGCTCGCGCGCGACGAGATCGTCGTGAAGCAATGGGGCAGCCGTTTCCCAGGGGAGACGGAGTACAAGTTCCGCCACGCGCTCGTTCGCGACGCCGCGTATGGGCTCTTGACGGACGACGACCGGAGGCTCGGGCACCGGCTTTCGGGGATGTATCTCGAACAGATCGGGGAGGCCGACCCGATGGTGCTGGCCGAGCATGCCCACGAGGGCGGGGACCTTCCGTGTGCCGCCGTCCATTACCTTCACGCGGCGATGCAGTCGCATCAGGCGGAGGATCACGAGGGGATGTGCGCCCGCGTCGACCGGGGCATCACGTGCGGCGCGCAAGGCGAGGTGCTGGGGCAGCTGCTCGCGCTCAAGCTCCATGCTTGCATGTGGCGCCTGGATTGGCAGACGGGCGTTCGGATCGGCCAGGAGGCGATGAGGCTCCTGCCGCAAGGGAGCGTTCCCTGGAACAATGCGGCCACCTCCATCATCACGATCACCTCGAACCTCTGTTTGAGGGAGGAAGTCGATGCGCTCGTGAGCGTCCTCAGCGACGCCGTGCCCGCGCCGGATGCCCTGGCTTCGTACCTCGTGGCCCTCGGAAGCACCACGGCGGCGCTCACGGCAATCCCTGCACGCGAGACCGTGCTGCGGCTCCTTGCGCGTCAAGACGATCTCGCTGCCGGCCTGACCGCACGGGACATCCTCGCGCGCGGGTCCATGCACTTCGCTCGTTGGTGCTTCGACTTCATGATCGGAGACGATATCTGGGCCGCCCACGAGTCCGCGCGGCTCGCCCTGGAGGCATTCGAGGCGGCGTGTTCGTCGCGCTGGCAGCAGGTGATGTCGTTCCTCTTTGCCATGACGCTGGGGATGCTCGGGGACGCCTCTGCCGAGGGAATGTTACGCGAATGTCTGGAGAGCGCCCTTCGTACGAACGATGTGTTCACCGCGTTGACCGCGCGATTTTATCTGATGCTCTACCTCGTGGAGCGCGGACCACTGGAATGGCGGGAAGAGATCAAGGGCCACGCGCGGGTGTTCCTGGACCATGCAGCGACGGAGGACACCGTGGGAATGGCGCACGGCGCGCTCGCGCGGGTCTTGCTCGTCGAGGGGCGCATCGAGGAGGCCCGGGAAGCGGCCGAGAAGTCCCTCGATATCATGCAATATCTACGCTGCTGGCGGCCATCCGTCGAGCGGACGTTGATCGAGGCGCTGGTGCGTGAAGGGCGCTCGGACGCCGCATGCCACGTCGCAAAGGAATCGCTGCGTTCCATCGAGGCGATGGGCGGCAGCGCAGGCTTCTGCGAGGTGCCCCTGCGCCTCGCCATCGCCGAGGCGCACATCGCGGCCCAGGATACGGAAGCCATCCCGGCGACCCTCGCAGCGGCCGTCCGGGCCATCGAACGCCGTGCCTCGAGGATCCCCGACCCCGCGAGGAGGGCGCGCTATCTCCAGATCCCAGAAAACGTTCGTGTCCTTTTGCTCTCCCGAGGCCATCTCGATTGACCCGATCGGGACGCGCCGCAAAGGGGGCTACGGCGTCCCTGTGGGCTCCGGCGCGTCGGCCTGCCGCTTCCGGCTCGAGGCGAACATCCGGCGCGTCGTGATCGGGGTGAGCCTGGGGATCGAGGGATCACGCTCGTGCGCGCGGTTCACCACTTTCATCACGCGCTCCATCAAGGCGAGGCAAATGCCGTCTTGCAGGTCGAGATCAGCCTGGGTCACCTGCCCCTTCGCGCGCGCGCCGGCAGCTCGCTCCCCCGTCGTCTCGATGTTCGTGGCCGTCGCCTCGAAGAGCGCAATCCGGGCAGCATCGAGGCCGCCGTCCGCGAGCTGCTTTGCAGCCTTCGAATCGGGCTTGGCGAGGATCTCCTTGGCGAGCTTGACAAGCGCAGCGAGGGACGTGGCGAGGGTCGCGGAGTCCGTGACGCGGCCGCTCGCCTTTGCAATACGCGTATCGAGGCCGGGCTCGAGGTCCGACACACCGTCGAGCGCGGTGACGAGGCGCTCGCGCTCATCCATTCCTTCTTTGTAGGCGCGGTCCGCGATGGCGATGGCGGCGGCCCGGCCCGCTTCCCGCTCGTCGGTCGCTTCGTC
>JANMGF010000494.1:0-16893 GCA_031374535.1 Polyangium sp. (in: bacteria) | reverse complement strand
GGGGCGGGGGCGGCGGCGGCCGATTCGCCGACGGTTTCGTCGTGGACTCCGACCTGGCCTTCGTGGTGCCCTCGGAGCGCGGTTCGTCGAAGGTCCCGTCGGTCGGCTGCCATTGCCCCGTCTTCGGCTCGGTCGGGGTGCAGGCGAGGGGGAGGCCGAGCGTGACGCAGGCCGCGCACAGGACGGCGGCGGCGACCGACGAACGTGCGCGATCGGGGCGGCGGGGGCAACGAGACATGGCCGTCTCCATACCACGAATCGTGTCGCCCGGCGCCGTCGAGAAGAGCCACGCCGACCCGCCGCCCGGGAGGCCCTCTTGACGTCTCCGGCCGGCACTCTCTACCCTCGCCCAATGACATCCTCCTTGCGCTCTTTCGGCCTCCTCCTTGGTCTCGCCGCGCTCACCTCGGCGAACACCGCCTCCGCGCGCCCGTTCCGCGTCAACGACATCCCGAACGGGACCAAATACGGCTGCCTGAACTGCCACGGCGACAACCAGGCGAGTTACAACACGGATTTCGGCGGCGATGCGCGCCTGTTTCTGGTGGGCCCCGTGTCGGTGCAGAATCAGAACGTGGACTGGGCTCCGCTCTGCCCCATCGATTCGGATCGAGACGGGTGGACGAACGGGCACGAGCTCGGCGACCCCGATTGCACCTGGGCGAAGGGCGACCCGGATCCCAAGGTCTTCGTCTACAACCCCGGAAACCCCGACCTCCACCCGCCGCCCGTCTGCGGGAGCGGCAAGCTCGAGGCGGGCGAGAACTGCGACGGGGACCTCTATGTGGTGAACGATTGCGCCGAGGCAGGCGCGGGCGAGGGGCCGCTCAGCTGCACGGACGATTGCAAGCTTGATTATACGGAATGCAGCCTGCCGCCGGGATCGATGCCCGACCTCGGCGTGGACACGACCGAAGCTTCCGGGTGCAGCGCCGCGCCAGAGCCCTCGCGGGGCCTCGGGGGAATGGGGTTGGTCCTCGGGATCTCGTTCGCGCTTTCGGCGATCCGGCGCAGAAGCCGCGCGCGCCGATAGACGGCCCGCCTAGAACCGAGCGCCGAACGACAAACCCAGGGCCCCGGGGCCCGCCGTGGGCACGACGGCGATGTCGCGCATGCCCGGCGAACGCTCCCGGGTTTTGGGGGTCTTGTCGTCCTTCTTGCGCGGAGGTCCGAGCCTCGGCTCGTCGAAGTAATAAAGCAAGAAGGCCAGGGCGCCGAACCCCGCCCCCACGTTGAGCGCCGCGGTCGAGCCGTTTCGAAGGTTCGTCTGCAGATCCCGTTTTTCGAGGTACTCCGTGAGATCGGCCTCGGTGATCGAGCCTGCCAGGCGTGATTCGTTGATCTGTCGAGCGTCGAAGCCCGCCCGTCCCCCGACGAGGGCCATGCCGATGCCCCCGCCGACGCAGGCTACGCCCGCACCGATGAGGACGAAGGAGGCGATACGTTGTCGCGTGCGATCGAGATTCGCCCGCACGCTTTCCATCTTGCCCCGCGCGAGATCCAGCTCCGTGGTGAACGTATTGAAGCCGTTCATGCTCACGTGGATGGTCCGGGCGCCCGCCTCGATCTCGAGCGGCTCCTGGAGCGGCAACGCGCCCTTGGGCAAACCATCCACCGTGACGGAGGCGCCCACCCGGCCCTCAATCGAGAGGTACGCGGGCATCTCGCGCAGCGGGACGTCGAGCGCCGTCATCTGGCCCTGCTTGACCGGCACGTCGCGCTCCTCCGGGAAATACCCGGGCGCCTGCACCAGCACCTTGTGTTTGCCCGGGGTCACGTCGATGGCCTCGAGCGAGCGCGGCGGGCCGCCGTCGATGGAGATCGTCGCCTCCTCGACCTGCGTGGTGATGGAGAGCTGCGTGGAGAGGGCCTCGGCCGGGACGGGCCCGGTCTCCGCCTCGGCCGGCAAACGCGCGAGGATCGCCTCGACGTCCTTGATGGCCGCATCCGCCTCGCCGCGGCGCTTGCCCGTCGTGTCCGCAGCGAGATATCGACGGTAATACTCGACGGCCTGGCGCAGGTTCTGCGGTTTGCCGTCGTTGCCGTATTGCTTGCGGTACGCCTGCGCGATCGAAAACAGGAGGCCCGGGCGGCGGGTGAGCTCGTAAGCTTGCTCGAAGGCGCGGACCGCGTTCGCGTAGCTGCCCTTCTCGTATTCGCGCGCGCCAGTCTCGAAATAAGCGCGCGCCTCGGGGGAGTCCGGGTCCGAAGGGCCCGCGGCCGAGAGCCCCGCATGGGACGTGAGGGCGAGGAGCAAAAGCGCGGAAAACAAACGCTTCATCGCGCGAACTCCTTGCCGAGGAAGAGGCGGAGCCTTTTGACCTCGGCGACGAGCAGATCGTCGACGCCGTCGCTGTTCGCGTCGATCGCCAGCAGCGCATGGCCATTCCGGACCGACTCGAAGGGCACCACGTTCGTCGCGAGCGGGAACGTACGGACGCCGTTGTCCACGACGAGGTTCAGCAAGTAGAGCCCTTCTCCCGTCAAGATGGCGAGCTCCTTGGCTGTGTCCTGATCGGTGTTCAGCAAGGCAATATCGGCGATCCCCTGGGGGGCCTCGGGATCGTTGTCGTTCGGCCTGTTGGGATCGGGATTGTCGAAGTACGGATTCGAGAGCTCGACGACGGTCACGTTCGTCTCCGTCAGGGTCGCCGGGCTCGTGCCGTCGTTCCAGAAGATGGCGACCGCCCCCCGCTTCCGTGATGCGGTGTTCGCCAGGAGGACGACGTCGCGCCGTCCATTGCCGTCGACGTCGACGGAGAGCGCCGGAACGCCGAGCGGCTTTGGGTTTGGCAGGACGAGGTCGAGGTCGCCCTTCACGCCCGGGATGTACATCGGCAATGGGTCGAATGCTCTCGTGTTCGCGTCGTAGTCGGCGACCCAGAGGCCCCGTCCCCCGTTCGAGGCCCTCATGAAGAGCGCGAGCGCGTCTTGCTCGTCGTCGTGGTTTACCGGCGCGATCAGCAGGCTGCCATCACCCGTGTTGAGCCCGTCGAGGATCCGCAGGGAGGATCCGGTCTCCTCGCAACCCGCGATCCAGACCTCGCTGCCCGTCTGCGCGACGAGGGTCGACCGAGGGCCCCCAGCGATCTCGCCCTGCGGCAGATTGACCGGACATCGATCGGCGGCGAAGCGCGACACGGCGATCTGCGTCGGTGCCCCCATCGCCGCGACCGGGGTCGAGCCCGCCTTCGCCCCCACCGAAAGACCTTGGATCGAGAGCGGCGCGAGGAGCCGGCGCCCCACGTTCCCCTCCACGACGGTGAAATGCTCGACCGGCACCTGCATGTCCGGCATGTCCGGCATGTCCGGCATGTCGTCCATTTCGGACGAAAGAACCACGATATCGTCGAGCAAATCGGAGCCTCCGACGGCGTTTTTCCCCGTCATACGGCCCACGGCGATGTGCTGGAAATCCGGAAAAATGCCGAGGGAGAGGGGGGACTCGGGGATGGCGAGGGGGCGGCCGAAGAGCACGACGAGCTCGCCCGGGGGGAGATTGGCCGGGGCCCCGGGCATGGTGGACATGGGGGGCGGAGAGAGCCGGACGACGGCGTCGTCCACGGAGTCTCCGTCGAAATCGCCGCGGACGAGCTCGCTGATGGGCTCCTCCACCGAGAGCGTGAAGGTATTGAGCTCGCCGCCCTGCACCCGGCTCCACACGTCGAGGAGCGCCTCCGCCTGCCGCGCCGCCATCACGTCCGGGAAGCTATTTCCGTTGAAATCGCCGATCACCGCGTGGGTCCAGCTCGCGTCGGAGGTCTCCTTGCATTGCCTCGCGAGGCCGATCGCGGCGTACGGGTTGTAAAGGACGCCGCGGGCGTCGACCACGTCGAGCGACCCGTCCCCGTCGATGTCCCCCACCGCGAGCGGCGGGCCCGCGAGGAACCGGGTGTCCTTCACGCAATTTTCCTTCACGACGTCGAGCGGCGAGAGCGGGCCGCCCGGCGGATCCATGGGATCCACGAACATGCCATTGCCATCGTTCCGGTGGACATGAAGTTGCAGGAACGCCCCCTTGTCCTTCTGGATCCCGAAGACGAGGTCGTCGTCGCCATCCGCGTCCGCATCCGCGAAGAAGGCGCCGGCCCAGGGCGAGACGCCCGGAGCCAGTGTGATCTCGGTGATCTTCGGGGCGTCGGTGAATGTGCCCGAATCGCCACACGAGAGGACGTACACCTTCGAAGTCGCCCCTGCGAGCCCGAAGGCGATGACCGGGCACTTCGCCTCGGGGCCGCTCGTGTTCGTCGACACGGCCACCGCTCCGACGAGCGCGCCCGTGAAATTTCCCCCTGGAATCTGCTTGCTGGTCGGCGTGAGGTTCTTCTGGACCACGACCGTCTGGACGCGGGTCTGGCCGTCCTTCGCCAGGAACGCGAGCATCGTGGTTTCGTCGTCGATCTGGCCGAGGGGGACGAGCCGCATCGTGCCTTGCTGGAGATCACCGGAAAAATAATTCTCCGGGACCAGCGTGCGGTTGTCCTGTCCCGAAAGGACGCCGAGCGCGTCGTCGAGGATCAGGACGATGTCCGAGTGGCCATCCCCGTCGATGTCGCCGACCCCCGGCAACGTGCCATTGTTCGGCAGGGTGATGGACTCGTCGATGAGCCCGTTCGTCCCGAAAAACAGGATGTCGAGCGAGGTCTCCCCGATGGCGACGGCGTCCTGCCGGCTATCGCCGTCGAAATCGCCGGAGAGCATGTGCTGCACCCCGCCGCCGCCGATGGACAGCGCGGGGACGGAGAGCCCGCCCGCGTGGCGGCATGTCCCGTCGATCCCGCAGCCATACCCCTCCGGGCAAACCACGCTGGGTTTGTCGACCACGTTGCAGACGTAGCGGCACGCATTGCAGAACTCGTCCGGTTCCGGCCCCGCGTCCGCGGGGTTGCCGTCGCAATCCTCGCCTTGCTCGACGACGCGATTGCCGCAGACGTTCTCGTCGACGGGGGGAAGGTTCTCGCAGCTCGCCACCACAAGGAGCCCGAGGGACGCGGCGAGCCCGACGATCGCCGCGGGCCAGAAAAACCTAGTATTCGAGTTCCCCACGATTCTTCACCGTCTTCGCGGTCCCGCTCGGCCGCGGCTGGGAGGTCGGCTTCTCCTTGTCCAGCGTGATCGGGATCAGCAGGTTGTGGTTGGGCTCGACCGACAGCGATTTCGATTGATGGCCCTTCGCCGAGAACGTGAGCTCGATCGGCGCGTCGCCGCGCGGGAGCTTGAGGGGGCCCGGCGCGGCGCCGAGCTTGCGTTCGCCGAGGTACACCTCGACGTTCTCCGGCGTCGATTGCACGCGGAGATCAATCTCGAGCGCCGCCTCCGGCACGACCGTGGGCTCGGGCGTGGGCGTGGGCATCGCGGGCGGCGCCGGCGGGGACGGGGCGGTCGCGGCGACGGCGGAAGGCGGCGGATCGTCGCGCCGCGAGGCGACGAGGGTGGCCACGACGAGCCCCGCGACGAAGAGGCCCGCGCCGAGGACCAGGCCGAGGACCTTCGGTCGATTGCTCGGCGCATCCTGCGCGGCGGGGAGCGTCGTTTTCGGTTGGTCTCCCGTGGTCGACGCCGCCGGTTCCGGCATCATCATCGTCGCCGCCTGCGCGAGGACGGCCTGATCGGGGGTGAGGACCGACGGCATTTCGAGGCGCGGGAGCTTTTCGCTCGATCGCGTGGCAATGGAGGGCACCTCGATCCCCGCGTTGCGCGCCGCATCGACGACCGCGTCGATCGCGGCGGTCACCGAGGCCGGGCGCCCTTCCGGATTCTTCGCGAGCATCCGCAAGACCGGCGCGTCGAGGGCCGTGCCAAGGTCGGGACAAACCGACGACATGGACGGCGCGGGCGACGAGACCTGTTGCATGAGCACGTCCATCACGTCGTCGCCCTGGAAAGGCGGGCTGCCGGTGAGCACGGCGTGGGTCATGACGCCGAACGAATAGATGTCCGTCCGGTGGTCGACCTGCTTGCCGCGGCATTGCTCGGGCGACATGTAGAGCGGCGTGCCCATGGGCGTGCCGGTGCGTGTCTTGTGGCTCTGTGATTCGCCGAGGAGCTTGGCGATGCCGAAATCGAGGAGCTTGGGGTAGACGGTGCGGTCCTCGTCGAAGACGAGGTAGACGTTTTCAGGCTTGAGATCGCGGTGGGCGATGCCGGCGGCGTGCGCCGCGTCGAGGGCGCGGGCGATCTGCCGCAGGATCGGGAGCGCCTCGGAGGGGCGGAGCCTTCCGCGTTGCCGGAGGTACGCCTCGAGGGTCATGCCCTCGAGCAGCTCCATGATGTAATATTGCCGCCCGTCGTCGAGCTTGCCGAACGAGAAGATATCGATGATGCCGCGGTGGCGGATCTGGTTCACCGCCCGCGCCTCGGCGATGAAGCGCGAGACCATCGCCGGGTTGTGCGAGTATTGCGGGTGAAGGACCTTGATCGCCGCGGATTTGCCGATCACCGGGTGGAGGGCGGAGTAGACCGCGCCGAACCCTCCCTCGCCGATCTTGGCTTCGATCCGGTATTCGCCGACAGTCCGGCCGGATTCGAGCTCGAGCGCGGAGGGGGGGATTGGGGGCGTAGCTTGGCTTGCCCAAGCGGAGCCCCCATGGTTGACGGCGATCGCGTCGTCCGGGACGAGGGAGGTGCCGTCTGCGGGGCAGGTGGCGGGGTCGCCCGAGTAGATAACAAGGCAAGTAGGACAGGTGGCCATGCGGCGCTCGGCAGGAGCCTACACCACGAGCGGCCGCGAGTAGAAGTATGAAGGCACGAAACGTACGCCTTGACAGGACGCATGTGGGCGCGTTCGCTCCGCGGGCCATGGAAGCCTCGTCCGGGTCCGTCTCGACCGACCTCGCGCGCGCGCTCGAGCTCGTCGTACCGGCGCTCGACATCACGCTCGGCCGCGCGTCCTCGAAGGAGCCGCCCGGCTGGTGCGAGGCGCGGGGATACACGTCGTTTCTGGCCTCGCTCTCCGACGACGAGGTCGCGCGTTGCGAGGCCTCGGGGCTCGCGTCACGCCTGCCCATGCTCCCGAACGCGCCGCCGTCGCTCGTCGCGCTCGGGCGCGCGGCGCTTGGGGTGTCGGCCTTGCCCGGTCGGCTGGAGGGTACGTCGGGGACGCGGCTCGATCGGCCCCGTTTGGTGTCGGATCGCAAAAAGAGGCAGCTCGAAGCCTTGCTCGACGCGGTCGGCCCCATGGCCCAGCGGGCGCGGCGTATCGTCGACGTGGGGGCGGGGCGGGGACATTTCACGCGCCTGGCGGCTTCGATGTTCGATCGGGAGGCCCTGGGGATCGAGCGCGAGCCGGCCCGCGTGGAGGCGGCGGCGCTGCTCGGGCAAGGGACACGCGCGCGGTTCGAGGTGCTCGACGCGTGCCGCGATCCGATCGTGTTTTCCCCCGAGGACCTCGCGGTGGGGCTGCATGCGTGCGGCGGTCTCGGGGATCGGCTGCTGCTCGAAGCGGCGCGGGCGCCGTGTGACGTCGTGCTCGTCTCGTGTTGCTTGCAAAAGATCGACGGACCCGCGCGCGAGCCGCTTTCGGCCGCGGCAAAGGCGGCCGGGTTCGTCTTGCCCAAGGAAGCGCTTGGCCTTTCGAACTTGACCACGCGGCTCGTGGGGGTCGAGGCGAGCCTCTCGGAAATGCTCGACGCGCGGAGACACCGGCATGCGCTCGGGCGGCTGCTCCGGGCGCGGGGCGTCTCGGCCCAGCCGGGCGAGGAGATGCGCGGGATCAACCGGCGGAGGGCGCGTGAAGGGCTCGGGGAGCTCGCGGCGCGGGCGCTTTTGCTGCGGGGCCTTCCGCCGGCGACCGAAGCCGAGATCCGCGAGCACGAGGCCGAAGCGGCGATCGAGTTCGGCCTGATCCGGCGCTGGACCTTGCCGCGGGCCATGCTCTCGCGCCCGCTCGAGGTGGCCGTCGTGCTCGATCGCGCCGCGGCGCTCCTGGAACGAGGGTACGCGGCGCGGGTGGCCGAGGTCTTCGAGGCCGACGCGACCCCGAGGAACCTTGGGATTTTCGGGGAGGCGCCGCGGGGGAGCACGCCTTGACGTCTCCCGCTCCGCCCGCTAGCCCTCTCGGGGGGAAACGCCGTGTCGATCTCGTATGAACTCGCAGCCATCGCGGCCAGGCTCGCCGTCCTCGAGCCTTCGCCCGACGCTGCCACGACAGCGCGCCAGGCGGCCGTGGCGGCGATCCTGCGGGCGCCGCGGTCCACGCTCGGGAACTCCGCTCCGGCGAGCGGAGCTATGCCCCCGAACCCCCACGGGCACGAGGCCGAGATCCTGCTGATTCGCCGCTCCGAGCGCGTCGGGGACCCGTGGTCCGGGCACATGGCGTTCCCGGGCGGGCGGCGAGAGCCTGCCGATCCGAGCCTTTACCATACGGCCTTGCGCGAGACGCAGGAGGAGATTGGCCTCGATCTCGCCCAGCACGCCCGCCTGCTCGCGCGCCTTTCGGACATCCCGGCCGTGGCCCGCGCGCGGCGCGTCGACATGATGATCACGCCGTTCGTGTTTGCCCTCGACGAAAACGAGCCCCCGCCTTTCGTCTTGAGCGAGGAGGTCGCCGAGGTGGTATGGGCGCCCCTGGGGCCGATGGGGCGGGGCCAGAGCGTGGCGACGTACCCTTACACGCATGAGGGAAACCCCCTCGATTTGCCGGCGTTCGCCGTCGAGCAGCGGATCGTGTGGGGATTGACGTATCGGATGCTCGAAATGCTTTTCGAGGTGATTCACCGGCGCTCGGCGTGAATCGGGGGCCCTCTTCCCGGGGTTTGTCGTTGCCGCTCGATCGCCTGGGGCTCGTGGACGTGGGGGCGTGATCAGCCCTGTTCCGCGAACCTGCGATGTTGTAGGTTGTGTCTCATGGAACCTGCTCTCCAGAAAACCGCTACCGAGGAGGAGTACCTCGCGTTCGAGCGCAGCGCGCCCGGACGGCACGAGTTCGTGGGAGGAGAAATCATCGCCATGGCCGGCGGCTCGGCGCGCCACGCGGCGATCGCTGCCAGCGTCACGCGCGTGCTCGGCAACAAGCTCGAAGGCCGCCCCTGCATCGCCTTCTCCAGCGACATGCGTGTGCACATCCCGACGACGGGCCTCTACACCTACCCCGACGTCACGGTCGCCTGCGGCAAGCTCGAATTTCACGCGAAGGAACCCCAGACGCTCCTCAACCCCACGCTGATCGTCGAGGTCCTCTCGGAGGGCACCGAGGCCTACGACCGCGGGGCCAAGTTCGCCCATTACCGCCGTATTGCCTCGCTCGCGGCGTACGTGCTCGTCGCCCAGGCTGAAAAGCGCGTCGAGCTCTACGAGCGGAAGGAGGAGGGCCGCTGGGAGCTCACCGAGCAGATCGACGAGGGGACGCTCGCCATTCCCTCCCACGACATCACGCTCGATCTCGCCGACGTCTACGCGAAGCTCGATCTCCTCCCGACCTGATCTCCATTCCCCGCCCTCCCCGCCCGCGAAAAAACCTTCAGGCCGTATACCCCCCGTCCACCAGGATCTCCGCCCCCGTCACGTACGACGTCTCGTCCGACGCGCACATCAAAATGGTCGCCGCGACCTCCCGCGCCGTCGCGAAACGCTCCAGCGGTGATGTCTTCGCGAGCACCGCATACGCCTTTTGCGTGTCGCCGAGCTCCTTCACGAGCGCCTGGAAAAACGGCTGCTTTTCCCACATCGGCGTCTCGACGCCCGCGGGAAGGACCGCGTTCACCCGGATCCGATGCGGCGCGCCTTCGAGCGCCGCCACCTTCGTCAGCATCACGACGGCGGCCTTGCTCGCGCAATACGCGCCCGCCCCCGCGCTCGCCTTCTTGCCCGCCGCGCTGGCGACGTTGACGATGCTCCCCCCGCCCGACCCACGCATCACGCGGATCGCCCGCTGCGTGCCCAGAAAGACGCTGTCGAGGTTCACCGAGATCACCCGCCGGAAATCGGCCAGCGTGCTCTCCGCGATCGGCGCGCTCGATGCGATGCCTGCGTTGTTCACCACGATATCGAGCTTGCCCCAGCCGGCCAGCACCCGGTCGAGGACGGACTCCCAGTCCGCCTCGTCCGTCGCGTCGAGCTCCAGGGCGAGCGCCTGACCGCCGCGCGTCGCGATGCGTGTCGCCGCCGCCTCGGCCGCGGCCATGTCGATATCGGTGACGACCACCCGCGCGCCCTCCTCCGCGAAGAGCTCCGCCGTCGCCTGACCGATTCCCGAGCCCGCGCCCGTCACCAGCGCCACCTTGCCTGCGATGCGTCCTGCCATGGTGCTCCGCGGCATCATCCGCGCGCCCGTGCCCCCCGTCAACCACCGCGTATCACGGACGTCCGTAGAATACGCCCCGGACGGTCCCTCTTTGCGCGCGTTCCATCTCCCGGACGTGGCCGCCTCGTGGCACGATGATGCGCCATGACCGCTCTTCCCTCCTACACCCACGGTTCGAGCGTGATGCCGCTTCTCGGCGAGACGATCGGCGAGAACCTGCGCCGTACGGCGTCGCGGTACGCGGACCGGGAGGCCCTCGTCGCCCGCGCCCAGGGCGTGCGCCTCTCGTACGGCGAGCTCTGGGAGGCGACGACGCGTGTCGCCCGCGGGCTCATCGCGTTCGGCGTGAAGCGCGGCGACCGCGTGGGGCTCTTTTCGCCGAACCGGTTCGAGTGGATCGTCCTCCAGTATGCCTCGGCGCGCGTCGGCGCCATTCTGGTGAACGTCAATCCCGCGTACAGGGCCATGGAGCTCGAGTATACGTTGCGACAATCGGGCGTCTCGGTCCTCTTCGCGGCGCGGCGCTTCCGGGCCACGAGTTACGTCGAGATGATCGCCGAGATCCGCCCGCGCCTCCCGGAGCTACGGCTCGTGATGAGCCTCGACGACGACTGGAAGATGCTCGTGGAGGCAGGCGGGCACGTGAGTGACGACGTGCTCGCCGAGCGCGAGGCGGAGCTCCAGTTCGACGACCCGATCAACATCCAGTACACCTCGGGCACCACGGGTTTTCCCAAGGGCGCGACGCTCTCGCACCACAACGTGCTGAACAATGGGTTTTTCGTGGGCGAGACCGTGGGATACGGCCCGGACGACCGGGCTTGTATTCCCGTCCCGCTCTACCATTGCTTCGGCATGGTCCTCGGCAGCCTCGCGTGTACGACACACGGGGCGACCATCGTGCTCCCGGGCGAGGCGTTCGATCCGGCCTCTGTGCTCGAAGCCGTCGAGGCCGAGCGCTGCACCTCGCTCTACGGCGTGCCGACGATGTTCATCGCGGAGCTCGATCACCCGCGTTTTTCGGCGTTCGACCTGTCCTCGCTCCGCACCGGGATCATGGGCGGCTCGCCTTGCCCCGTGGAGGTCATGCGGCGGGTCGTGTCGCAGATGCACATGCGCGAGGTCACCATCTGTTATGGAATGACCGAGACCTCGCCCGTCTCCGCGCAAAGCGCGACGGACGATCCCGAGGGCAAACGGGTCGGCACCGTGGGGCGCGTGCACCCGCACGTGGAGCTCAAGGTCGTCGACCCTCAGACGGGCGCCGTCGTTCCACGCGGCGGCACGGGCGAGCTCTGCGCGCGTGGGTATGGCGTGATGCTCGGCTACTGGAACGACGAAGAGGCCACACGCGCGGCGATCGACGCGGCCCGCTGGATGCACACGGGGGACCTCGCGACGATGGATGCCGAGGGGTACGTTCATATCGTCGGGCGCATCAAGGACATGATCATCCGCGGCGGGGAGAACGTGTACCCCCGCGAGATCGAGGAATGGTTGCACCTCCACCCGAAGGTCGGCGAGGCGCAGGTGATCGGCGTCCCGAGCGAGAAATACGGCGAGGAGATCATGGCCTGGGTCCGCCCGAAGCCGGGCGAAACCCTGACGGGGGACGAGCTCGCCCTGTTCTGCAAGGGCAAGATCGCCACGTACAAGATTCCCCGCTACTGGAAGGTCGTGGACGAGTTCCCGATGACGGTGACGGGGAAGGTGCAGAAGTTCCGGATGCGCGAGGAGGCCGTGCGCGAGCTCGGGCTCGAGCTCGTCTCGCGGATCGAAACGGCGTAATCGTTCGAGAGAAACCCGAAAAGAAAGAATCCATCATGGCCGACACGCTTACCTTGATCATCGGCAACAAGAATTTCAGCTCCTGGTCCTTACGGCCGTACCTCGCGCTCGCGGAGGCCGGTTTGCCGTTCGAGGAGGTGCTCATCCGGCTCGATCAGCCCGATTCACGCGCGTTGATCGTGCGTCATTCGCCTTCCGGAAGGGTGCCCGCGTTGATCCACGGCGACCTCGTGATCTGGGACTCGCTTTCGATCCTCGAATACCTGGCCGAGACCTTCCCCGAGGCGAAGCTCTGGCCGGCGGACCGGAGAGTCCGCGCGTGGGCGCGTTCGGTCTCGACCGAGATGCATGCGGGATTCGCGGATCTGCGGCGTGAGCTCCCCATGGATCTACGCGCCCGCACCCCGCGCGTGCCTTCGCCCGCGGCGGCGGCCGACATCCAGCGGATCCTCGCCTCGTGGGAGGCGTGTCGCGAGGCGTTCGGCGCGAAGGGGCCCTTCCTGTTCGGGGATTTTTCGATCGCCGATTGCATGTATGCCCCGGTCGTGGGGCGGTTCGTCACGTACGACGTGCCCGTCTCGCCCGTCGCGCGCGCTTACATGGACGCGATCGGGTCGTTGCCGGCGATGTTATCGTGGGTCGAGGCCGCGCGGCGCGAGCCGGTGGCCGCAGGATAGCTGGGATCGGGTCAGGTCCCGAGGCGCGACCGGAGCTTCGTGATCGTCTCCTTGAGCTCCGCGTCCTCGCGATAACAACACGGATCCCGCCTGGCCGAGCAGGGGGCGTCTTTCGTGATCAGGAGCTCGTCGAGCGCCCGCTGGTCGCCCTCGTCCGCGGCCCGCGCGAAAAGAGCGCGTTTGTCCGGGCATGCGGCCTTGCGGAGATCAAAAGCGACACGTAACGCGGGGCTTCCGCGCTCCATCGTGCCCGGCTTCGACAGAACCTCCTGTGCGCGGCGGCTCGCCTTGGTCCCGCCGCGGGTGCGCACGACGTGGAAGAGGACGTCGAGTCCGCCCGTGCCGAGATCGTTTTCGAGGGTTTCGAAGACCTCGTCCGACTCGGCGAAGCTCGTCTCGAACCCGATGCCCGCGACGACCGTGACAACGTCGGTGCGGTTTTCCATGCCGGTGAGGCGCGCGGGATCGATCTTCGCGAGGGCCAAAAATGCCTTGGCGCCTGGCTTCCATTCTTTTTTCGTGGCCGCGCGATGAAGCCGCTCCATCCACTCCGCGGCGTCCGCTCCGTCGACCTCGGTCGGGAGGCTCGCCGGGACCGCCACCGGGTTCGTCGAGACCGGCGCGCCGCTCGCGACCGGATCCGGCTTCTTTTCGGGCGCGGACGAACCCTCGCGCAGGACGACCACGAAGAGGAGAACCACGCCGAGCGCGGAGAGGACCGCGGCAATCACGAGGAGCGAGCGTTTCTCCAGGAGCTTCGACGCGGGCTTCGACGCGGGCTTCGGCGCGGCCTCGGCTGCCTTCGCGGGCGTGGCCTCGGCAGCCTTCTCGGGTTCCTTCCCAAGCTCCTTGGAAAGCTCCTTTGCCAGCGCGGACGCGAGGGTGTTTTCCGCCGAAGCCACCGCCTCGTCGAGCGCCGTGAGAAGCTCGTTCGCCGAGGAAAACCGTCGATCCGGCTCCCGCTCGAGCAGCCGCATCACGACGGCCTCGATCCGCGGCGGGACGTCCACCTCCGGCGCGCGTTGCCGGAGCGGCGGCGCGCTTTCGGTGCGGAGCTGCTTGAACAAGAGCGCCGGATCCTTCTCGTCGAACGGCTTTTTGCCCGTGAGCAGCTCGTACATCACGACGCCGAGCGCGTAGAGGTCCGAACGCGCGTCGACCGCCTCCATGCCCCGCGCCGCCTCGGGCGCCATGTACGCGAAGGTCCCCATGATCATGCCCACGCCGGTGAGCGCGGCGGCCGGCTTCGCGTTCCGGCCCGCGTCGGAGAGCAACTCGAGGCGCACCTTGGCCAGGCCGAAGTCGAGGAGCTTCACCTGCCCACGCCCGTCGAGGAGGATGTTCTGGGGCTTCACGTCCCGGTGCACGATGCTTTTCTCGTGCACCGCCGCGAGGCCCTGCGCGATCTGCCGGGTGATCACGAGCGCACGATCGAGCGGGACCTTTGCGCCTTCGATGAGATCCTTCAGCGACGTCCCCTCGACGTACTCCAGGATCAAAAACTGCGAGCCGTCCTCGAGCTTGCCGAAATCGATGGCGGCGACCACGTTCGGGTGCTCCACGTGCGCGCCCGCGATGGCCTCGCGCTCGAACCGGACCGCGAGCTCGACCATCCGCGCCATGTCCGGCCGCAGGACCTTGATGGCCACGCGTTTGCGCAGGTGCACCTGCTCGCCGCGGTAAACGGCGCCCATGCCGCCGTGCCCGATGAGCTCGTGGACGACGTACCGGTCCGAGAGCGTACGACCGACCAGGGACTCGAGCTCGCCGCGGAGGAGCGTCGACGACCCCGGCGGCGCCTCCTCGAGCGAGGAGCTCGACAACATCGAGGCGTTCGGATCCCCGGACACGTCGGCTTGCCGAGCGCGCGGCATCGTGACGGCGTCGTCGAAGACGGAGTCGGTGGGGCCGCCCGGGGGCGTGGGCTTCGACATGGCCCGAGACTACCCGAGCCGTGCGGCCCGGACAATGGCCGCCTCAGGACCCGTATTTCACGCTGCACCCGTACGCGCGCGTGTCGGGCGTACGTACGGCTCGGCCCGCGGCGAGATCCTCGAGGGCGCCCGTCTCGTCGCCAAGCACGGGGTTTTCCATGCCAAACGCTTTTTGACCCTCCGCGACCCGCTCGGACCCGTGCCCCTGCTTGCAAGGACGCTGGGCGGATCAGCCGGTGGCCAGGTACGAACCGCCGGCGCGCCCGGACGCTGCCGGTCGCTGGGCGAGGAGAAAGGCGCGCGCCTCCGCCTCCGTCGCGACGAACTTCACGGGGAAGGAGAAGCGGCTCGGCATGATACGCGCGCCTGCGGTCAGGACCATCGACATCGCGACGCGGATCGTGAACGACGCACCCCAGATGACGCCGGCGCGGATCGGATAACTGCCGCCTTCGCTCGTGAAGACCTGCCGCACGCGTTCCCCCGAGCTCTCGTATTGCTCGACGCCGAGCATCAAGAACAGGGGTTCATGTTCCTGGCCAATCTCGTGGACACGGCGGACGATGGTCTCCGCCTCCTCGACCGTGAGCGGGCCCCGCAGCGTGGCGGAGAGCAGGTCCGGGGCCTCGAAGCACATCCGGTGCTGCCCGATCCACTCCTCGAATGACGATGACGCGCTCATGGTCCCCTCCACCTTTCTCGCTTTCGCTTTCGCTTTCGCTTTCGCTTTCGTTTTCGTCTTTGCAACGACCGAGCCAGCCACCATGGGTGCGGGTGAAGCGAGTTCTTTCATGGACTTGTGTGGAGAGGCCCTGGATCCGAGGCCTTGCATTGGGGAAAGGGCGGGCCGATCGGCTTTCGAGGATGCAATCCGGGGATGATGCGTCGCGTTGTCCCGGACGATGAAAACGGATGACAGGCGCGGCAGTCCGTTTTAGAGATGGCGCCCATGCGAACGGTCTCTTTTTTGGGTTTCGTCCTTCTGTCCCTCGTCGGCTCGGCCTGTGGGGCGAAGGTCGTCGTGGATACGCCCGGCGAGGGCGGCGGTGGTGGCGTGGGGGGGGGCTCGTCGAGCACGGGGCCCTCGGGGTGTATGCCTTCCGCGGAGCTCTGCAACGGCGTCGATGACGATTGCAACGACATCGTGGACGACCCTCCCGTATGCGACACGCCTTGCGTGGGGTGCGCCGATTTCATCACGCTCGTGGACCCCTCCCTCCCCCTTTGCCCCGGGTCCCAGCCTATCTACGACGCTTTGTTTGGTTGCCTCTGCGCCGGGCCTTGCGCGGTCTCCTGCAGCGCGAGCTTCTGCGTGGGCAGCGATCCGGCGGAGTCGTGCATCACGTGCGCGAACGACTTCATGGGGTGCAGCAACGAGCTCGGCGCTTGCGGGAACGATATTTGACAAGGAAGAGACCGGGGCGCGGGCAAGCGAATTCGGCGCCGAGCACGCCAGAGAAACGCGGGGGGCGGATCGGCCCTTGCACGGACGCGGGGGGCGGCGTCCTCGACAGGAACGTTTCGAGGCGCGCGAGGGGAGGGGTTTTTCATGCGAAGTTCTCTTCGTTGGGTGGGTACGACGGGCCTTTTCGTGGCGCTCGTCGCGGTGGGAAACGGGTGCCAGGAGCGTGACCGTGGCGGGCAGGCGGGGGCCGAGGTGCGGCGTGGCGGTGAGCAGCCGGCGTTGCCTCCCGCCGAGGGCCAGCAGGCACAACCCGGCGCCGCGGCGGAGCCGATTCGCGACGTGACGATCTTGATCGTCGCGCCCGATCGCGCGGTGTTCCTCAATCGGCCGATCGATCTGGTCGGCGCGGAGGTGCAAAGGGTCTCGAATGATCGGGTCTTCTGGATCGGCCCGAGCGCGGACCGGACCGCGCCGGTGTATCTGGACGATCAGGCGCAAAGCTCGCTCCAGCAGGGCCAGCACAAGGTGCAGAAGGGGGATCGGGTGGCCCTGGTCGGGCAGCTCCGGCAGGCGCCGAGCGTGCAGCAGTTGCAGCAACAGTGGGCACTGTCCTCCCAGGAGGCGGACGAGCTGACCCGCTCGCAGGTCTACCTCCACGTCACCCGGATCCTGATCGGCGAGAAACCTGGAGCGCCGGGCGAACAACCTGGGGCGCCGGGCGGACAGCCTGGAACGCCGGGCGGTCAGCAGGGCACGCCGGGCGGTCGGTAAGGCAAGCCTGGCGGTCGGTAGGGCAAGCCTGGCGGTCGGTAAGGCAAGCCTTTCGGCCCCAAGGCAAGCCTTTCGGCC
>JANMGF010000696.1:0-1432 GCA_031374535.1 Polyangium sp. (in: bacteria) | reverse complement strand
GCCCGCGCGCGCTCGGCGGCCACGTACGCGTCGATCGCCTCCGGGGTCCCGCGCGCGCATCGCAGCGCTGCCCGCGAGAACAGAAAATCCTCGCTCGGGTTCGCGTCCACGATCCGGTACGCCCATGACCTCGCCACGAGGTCGAGCGCGCCGTCGTCCGACAGGTAGACGACCTTGTCCACCTGCACCTCGTCGAGCAGCAGCTGCGCTGCCCGTGCGAGCGCGGGCAGATCTCTGTTGGCGGGGCCGAGGATGCCGAGGCGCATCGATTCGAGAGCGTAGATCAGCCGCGCGTCCTCGTGGATCTTTGTTTGCGGGGCCGAGCCCGGGCTTCCGGGTGTCACAACGACGCGCCTCGTGTTATGAGGGCCCAGCCCATGTTCCGGCGTACGCGGGCCTTCCGAGATCCGGTCACGATCCACCTCGACGGCTCGCCGGTGCGTGCCGAACGGGGTGAGCCGCTCGCCGCGTCGCTCCTCGCCGAGGACAAGATCATCCTCGCGCGGAGCCCCAAGCTCCACCGCCCGCGCAGCGCGAGTTGTTTCCGGGGCGGCTGTGACGGCTGCCTCATGCGTGTCGACGGCACGCCGAACGTGATGACCTGCCTCCACGCCGCGGTGGGCGACGAGCACATCGAGGCCCAGAACGTCATCGGCACACGCAAGGCCGACCTCTTGCGCGTGACCGACTGGTTTTTCCCGCAGGGCATCGACCACCACCACTTCATGGCCGGCGTCCCTGCGCTCGGCCCCATCATGCAGACCTTCGCCCGCAAGATCGCGGGCCTCGGCCGGCTGCCTTCCACGCTCTCAGCGCCCCAACCCGCGCGCCTGCTCGAGGCCGACGTCGCCGTCGTGGGCGCGGGCCTCGCTGGCCTCGTCGTCGCCCACGAGCTCATCTCTGCTGGCACGCGCGCACGTGTGGTGATCGTCGACGACGGCCTCTCCCTCGGCGGCTCGCTCCTCGCCCTCCCCGATCACGCGCCCCTGCTCGACTCCCTCCGCGCTCGCCACGGCGCGGGCGACCTCGTCTTTGCCCGCGCCACGGCCGCCGGCCTCTACCTCGGTGATCTCCTCGTCGCCCTTGAACACGAAGCCGTCGTCGTCCGTGCGCCTGCCAAGGTCTTCGCGACGGGCGCCCACGACGGCGTCCTTGCTTTCCCTGGCAACGACATGCCGGGCGTCTTCTCGGCGCGCGCGATTTGCCTCCTCCACGCGTACGGCATCGAGCCCGACGGCCCTGTCGTCGTCGCGGGCGATGGCTTCTGGGCGGACGAGCTCGAGCGGCGGCTCGGCGATCGCGCGACACGTTTCGAGGCTTCCGCCCTCGTCGGCGTCGAGGGCACCGCGCATGTGAAGCGCGTTCTTTTGCGTGACGGCTCCGACGAGCGCCGCATCGACGCCCAAGTCCTGGCCCTCGCGATCCCCGGCGC
>JANMGF010000415.1:0-2925 GCA_031374535.1 Polyangium sp. (in: bacteria) | reverse complement strand
CGACGACGTCCTCGGGCGTCTCTCGATCCTTGAGCACGGAGAGCGCGTCGCCGTCGTACCCGAGGACGATGCGCCTCGCCGAAGAGGCCCTCCGCCATGGCCTTTCGGAGCACGGAGGAGGCGTCGTCCTTGCGCGTTCGTTCGGTCCAGCGACTCATGGGCGCGTGGTAGCGCTCCGAGGCTCTCGGCTCAAGCGAGCTTGCCGTGGCGACGCAGGCACGTTATCGACCGGGCCATGACCGCTCTGCCCGAAGCGTTCCTGGAAGCCGTCGCCCGCGATTTCCCGGCCGATTTCCTCTCGGTCGACCCTTCCGATCTGGCCACGTTCGGTCGCGACTGGACGAAGGTCTACGAGCCGCGCCCGACAGCCGTGGCGATGCCCCGCACGACGGACGAGGTGTCGCGTCTCTTGCGGCTTTGCACGGCGTTTCAGGTGCCCGTCGTGCCCTCGGGAGGACGAACGGGCCTCGCGGCAGGCGCGGTGGCGGCCCAGGGCGAGGTCGTCGTGTCGCTCTCGCGGATGCGGCGCATGGACGCGGTGGACGTGCTCGGCTCGACGGTGCGCGTGCAGGCGGGTGTGGTGACGGAGGAGGTGCACCGGCACGCGGCCGAGCATGGCCTGACCTGGCCCGTGGACTTCGCCTCGAAGGGATCGAGCCAGGTGGGCGGGAACATCGCGACGAACGCGGGCGGCGTGAAGGTGATCCGGTACGGGCTCACGCGGCAGTGGGTGCTTGGCCTCGAGGTGGTGCTCGCGAGCGGAGAGGTGCTCGCGCTCGGCGGCGCGCTCGAGAAAAACAACACGGGGATCGATCTGCGGCAGCTCTTCATCGGGAGCGAAGGGACGCTCGGGATCATCACGGAGGCGACGCTGAAGCTCGGGCGGCTTCCGGGCAAGCTCGACGTGCTTTTGTTCGCCGTGCCAAACCTCGCCGGCGTGCTTTCTTTGTTCCGGGAGGCGAGGACGGGGCCGTTCGTGATCACGGCGTACGAGTTTTTCACGGAAAAGTGTCTGGCGCGCGTGCGGCGGCACCGGAGCGTACGCGAGCCCCTTTCGGCGCCGAGCGACCATTACGTGCTCCTCGAGGTGGAGCGGGCCGATCCCGAGGCGCTCGAGGCGTGGATCGGGTCGCTCTTCGAACGGGGCGTCGTGTCGGACGGGACGCTCGCGCAACACGCGGGCGAGGCGGCCGCGATCTGGGCGCTCCGCGAGGGAATCAGCGAGAGCCTGAGCGCGACGGGGATGCCCCACAAGAACGACATCGCCTTGCCAATCAAGGAGCTCGAAGGTTTTTGCGCCGAGCTCGAGAGTGTCTTCGAGGCGCGTTATCCCGGCTGGGAGATCGCGCTCTTCGGGCACATCGGCGACGGCAACCTGCACGTGAACGTCATGAAGCCCGAGGCCATGGAGAAATCGGTGTTCCTCGCGCAGACGCACGAGGCCGATCACACGATGTTCGAGCTCGTCCGCAAGTACCGGGGCTCGATCTCGGCGGGGCACGGGATCGGGCTCCTCAAGAAGGAGTATCTCGGGTATTCGCGGTCCGGGACGGAGATCGAGATCATGCGCTCGATCAAGCGCACGCTCGATCCCCTGGGGATCATGAATCCGGGGAAGGTGTTTTAATAGACGACGCGCGTCCGGATGTTCGAGGGCAAGGCCTCGATCCGGCGGCTCACCTCGGCGGAGACGTCCTGCTCGAGGTCCATGATGAGGTAACCGATGGCGCCTTCGGTCGACAGGAACTGGCTGTCGATGTTGGCGTTGAGGTCGGCGACGACGCGGTTCACGTCGCGGAGCACGCCGGGCACGTTGCGGTGCACGTTGAGGATCCGGTGCGTGCCCTTGACCGGAGGCAACTCGACCTGCGGGAAGTTCACCGAGCCCGTCGTCGCCCCCATCGCCGCGAACTTGCCGAGCACCGCCGCGACCTCACGCCCGATGGCCTCCTGCGCCTCCTCCGTCGAGCCGCCGATGTGCGGCGTGAGCAGGACGTTCGAAAGGCCCTGGAGCTCCGTGCGGAACTGATCCGTGTTCGTCTCCGGCTCCTCGGGGTACACGTCGATCGCCGCGCCCGCGAGGTGCCCGCTGCGGAGCGCAGAGACGAGCGCCGCGATGTCCACGACCGTGCCGCGGCTCGCGTTGAGCAGGTAGCTGCCCTTCTTCATCTTCGCGAGCTCGGGCTCGCCGATCATCTTGCGGGTCTCGGTGGTCTCGGGGACGTGTAATGAAACGAAGTCCGCCTCGGCGAGCAGGCCGGCGAGCGAGGGTACGGAGCGGTTGTTGCCCATCGGAAGGCGCGCGGCGATGTCGTGGTAAAGCACGCGCATGCCGACCGCCTCCGCGAGCACGCCGAGCTGCCGGCCGATGTGGCCGTAGCCGATGATGCCGAGGACCTTGCCGCGGACCTCGTAGCAGCTCGCGGCGACCTTCTTCCAGACGCCAGCGTGCACCTCGCGCGAGCGGTCGCCGAGCTGGCGGGCGAGCACGATGATCTCGGCGATCATGAGCTCGGCGACGCTCCGGGTGTTGCTGAAGGGCGCGTTGAAGACGGGTACGCCGCGGGCGTTGGCGGCGACGAGGTCGACCTGGTTCGTGCCGATGCAGAAGCAGCCGACGGAGAGCAGGTCACGGGCGTTCTCGAGCACGCGCGCCGTGACGCGGGTCTTGCTGCGGATGCCGAGGAGGTGGATGCCAGGGAGGGCGGCGATGAGCTCGTCCTCCTTGAGCGCGCCGCTTTTTTTGGTGATGGCGTAGGTGTGCCCATCGCTGTACGCATGGAAGGTCTCGCTGGCGCTCGGGTGGATGTTCTCGAGCAGGAGGACCTGGATCGTCTCGCGGGTCAGGGCCGTCTGGGCGGGCATGGTCATGGCGCGTCCTCGTTGCGGGGCGCCATCTCTACCCCATGGGCGGCCTTCGGCCAC
>JANMGF010000684.1:0-1229 GCA_031374535.1 Polyangium sp. (in: bacteria) | reverse complement strand
TCGATCCGGACGCGATCGACGACTGGTATCTGCTCGGCGCCTACCATTCCGTCATGTCGCGCGTAGAGGCCACGCAGCAGGCTCGTTTTCATTTTCCCGAGGGCCGCCGCGAATACCTCGTCACGCGCGCGCTCGTCCGCAGCGTGCTCAGCGCATATGCGAACGTCGCCCCGCGCGACTGGGTCTTCGTGCGAAACAGCCACGGCCGCCCGGAGATCGCCGGCCCCCACGGCGCGCCGAGGCTACGCTTCAACCTCTCGAACACGCGCGGCCTCGTCGCGCTGCTCGTCGCGAAAGACCGCGAAGTTGGCCTCGATGTCGAGGACACGCACCGGCGCGGCGAGACCGTGAGCATCGCCGACCGCTTTTTCTCGCCCTCCGAATCCGCCTCGCTCCGAAGGCAACCCGCGCACCGCCAGCGGGATCGATTCTTCGATTACTGGACGCTGAAGGAAGCCTACATCAAGGCGCGTGGCATGGGCCTCGCCATCCCGCTCGATCATTTCTCGTATCACATCGACGAGAGCCCCATTCGTATCTCCTTCGAGCCCGAGCTACCCGACGATCCCGCGCGCTGGCAATTTTCGCTCGCCTCGCTCGGCGGACGGCACCGCGTGGCGACCGCGATCGAACGGCGGCCGGGCGAGGGGCCTGTCGTGGTGGAGATGATCCGCTGCACCCCGTTCGAGGACGTGCCGCTCGGTCGTTGACTCAATCCCCGGCTCAGGACGCGCGCGAGGCTATCCGGCGCCGTACCTCGGCCACGAATGCGTCGGGATCCTGCACCGAGACATAAAGCGTCTCGGCCGGAACCCGGAGAAGCACACGCATGGGGAAGGCCGGCGAGAGCCGGATCCGCACGATGTCCTCGTACGAACCGACGACCGCGACGGTATCGACGAAATTGGTCCTCCAGCCGATCCCGCCGAGCAACGGCCAGCGCGCGCGCTCGACCGACGTGACCCTGGCGAGCGGGATACGTTCGTCGAAGAGCCAGCCGAAACGGATGTGGATCGCGTCGCCTTCGATGTCGACATACGATCGCTCGGCCGTTCCGCCGAATACGGAGAGGAGGGGTTTCACCCAGGTGCTGCGTCGAATCTCGGTTCGCATGGCGCCCTCACGATGGCCATCCCGCCGAGGAGGCGCAAGGCGCCGGGTGTCGATTCTACCTCGAAATCACCACCGCCGTCGTGGGCCCGTTCTCCTTCGCGCCGGCCCCCGAGGCG
>JANMGF010000339.1:0-1436 GCA_031374535.1 Polyangium sp. (in: bacteria) | reverse complement strand
CTCCGTGCTCAGCCTGAGCGACGTACGCAAGGCTCTCGACGACGGCAGCATCGGCCACGCGCTCTCCATCGTCGCGCTCGAACGCGCGCTGCGCCGCCTCTCGTGACCTGCCTCCTTTTGCTACGCTGCACCGCATGAGTGGCGCTCCGGATGCAAGGCAGCTCTTCGAGCGGATCGTCGGCCTCGTGGAGGCGATGGAGGAGACCCAGAAACAGAAGGTCCTCGACCTCGCGCGGCGCCTGATCCCCGGCCTGACCGCGGAGGACATCCGGAACCCGCACGACTTTCCCGACCTCGCCGACCCCGACTGGCACTTCGAAGACGGACAATTAACGGGAATTCAGTCGGTGCGGTTTGCGCTACGGGCGCTCTCGGGTGAAGTTCTGACTCATGGCGACCAAGGCGCGAGCAGGACGGACCAGCTCGAAGAAGACGCAGAAAAAGCCGAGCAAACAGGCGGCGGATAGCCCCTTCTTCCGCCCCTTCGCCAAGCTCGCGTCGAAGGGACGCAAGGGCAAGGCGGACAAGCCAGACAAGGCCGAAACGCCTGAGAAAACAGGCAAATCCGAGAAGGCCGACAAGGCAACATCCGCGACGAAGCAGGGCAAGAAGGAAGCCTCGCCTCGCTCGCCTGCTCCGCCTCCCGAGCCTGCGCCGACGGAGCCAAGCGAGGCCGAGACCTTCGCGATGTACATGTCCGGCGTCCGCGCGCTCGAGGATCGCAAGGCGCGTGTCCCGCGCTCGTCGACCCCGATCGAGCCGAAATCCCGCGCGCCGAGCGACAGGAAAGACCACGACGCGGACGCGCGGCAAAAGCTCCACTCCCTGGTCGCCGAGGGGGTCCGCTTCGAACTCGTCGACGACGGAGAACGCATCGAAGGGCGGCGGCTCGACGTCGATCCACGCGAGTTACGTCGCCTTCGACGCGGTGCGTATACGGTCGATGGTCGGCTCGATCTGCATGGCATGACGGCTGCCGAGGCGCGGCGAGAGGTCGAGAAGTTCGTGCGCAAACGACGCACGGATGGAGATCGCGTCGTGGCTTTGATCCACGGGCGCGGGAACCACTCGCCGCGGGGGATCGGCGTGCTGCGCGGGGAGATTGCGGCTTGGCTGAGCCAGGGTCCGGTTGCCCACCATGTGTCCGCGTTCGCATCGGCGCCCGATGACGAGGGAGGAACGGGAGTCGTGCTGGCGCTCTTGGCACGCTGACGGGATCGGGCTACTTCCTGGCTCGCACACCCCTCGCAGCAGACGGCGCCAACGGCGGCGAGGGGCATCGAAGAAGCACGGAACGACGACGAATCTGCGAAGGAGCGCGCGATGGTCGACAAGCTGAAGAAGATCTGGATGGAAGGCGAGTTCGTCGACTGGGACGACGCCAAGGTGCACATCCTGACGCACTCCTTGCACTACGGGCTCGGCGCCTTCGAAGG
>JANMGF010000678.1:0-3185 GCA_031374535.1 Polyangium sp. (in: bacteria) | reverse complement strand
GATCACGTCGAGGCTCATCTTGCCGACGAGCTCGCTCAGGAGGTGGTAGTCGAGCGTCGGCGGCGAGAGGACGTACGCGCTTTTGCCGAAGACGACGACGCCCATGCGATCGGTCTTTCGGCGGCTGATGAAGTCCTGGATGACGATCTTCGCCGTATCGAGCCGGGTGAGGCGTTTGCCCCGCGGCAACGTGATGCGGCCCGGCAGATCACCCGGCTTGGCGTCGAGGATCGCGCGCATCGAGCCCGAGAGATCGAGCACGACGACGATGTCGATGCCTTTGTCGTCGCTGCGTTCGTCGCGCAGGATCGAGATGGGCCGCGCGATCGCGGTGATGAGTAGCGCCACCGAGACCGCGCGCAGGACGCCCGGCAGATCACGCATCTTTGCGCGCACGCCGCGCGGGCCTCGCGTAAACGGTGCGATCGTCCCGACGCGCAGCCGCGGCGTACGCCGATCCTGGCCCGCCGTGCCCCACCAGAGAAGGAACGGGACCACGGAGAGGCCCACGAGCAGCCACGGAAGCTCGAAGCTCGCGCTCTCCCATGCGTCGCGCCGCGCGAGGAAGGGCCATGCGAGCGAAAGCCCGAGCACCACGAGGGTCTGCAGGAGGACCAGGGCAAACCGCCTCATGGAGCCCCTCCCGCCGCGTCGCGCGCCGGCGTCGTGTTGCGTACGATCGTGATGCCTCGTTCCAGCGACGCGAGGCAGTCGTTCTCCGTCGGCACCACGCGCGCGAACTTCACGAGGTCGGCCTCTTCGAGGAACCGCGTGATCGTGTCGAGGCCTCGCACAGCCGGGCGCACGCGCGCGAGCGTTCGTTGCATCTCGTCGGTCGTGCTCTCCAGCCCGTCGAACCCGTACCGCGCGCCCAGGTACTTCCGCACGCAGTCACTCACGCGATCGAAGTACACGTCGTTGTGCCCCTCGGCGATGAGCGTCGAGGCGCGGATCGCTTCGAGCTCCTCCAGCGCCGCGATCCAGGGCAACTTCGGCGCCACGTACGGCACGGGCTTCGGGCGCCGCGACCATCGCACGAAGAGCCACGCGCCGATCGCCGTGAGGATCGCCCCCACGAGCGCGCCCACCGCGAGCTGCTTCGCGAGCACCCACTCCTCGCGTTGCGACCGTCCCTCGGGGTTCGGACGCACCTTCGGATCGAGCTCGTTCGCGATCGGATCCTCGACCAGGATCGGATGCGGCGCCGTGCAGATCGTCACGAGATCCCCGCTCGCGCGCGCGATCGTGATCGGCACGGGCGGGAGCATCATCACGTTGCGGCCCGGGTTCTTGGGCAAGGCCACGAACGGGATCGTCACCTTCGTCGACGACGACGTCTCTCCCGCCTCGGTGACGGCCAGGGGCCCCGCGCCTCCGTCCGGGTCTGGCAAGACGAACCCAGCCTCTTCGAGCGCCTTGTACGCGTCGCTCTCCCGCCCGGCGTGGAAGCCGCCCGGCATCACGGTCTCGCCCTTGCCGTGCACCACCGTGATCTCGAGCGGCGCGGCCCAGCCACTCGTGCCGCGCTCGGGGAAACTCTCCGTGACCTTCGGCCGGCTCGCGCCCTCGGGCACGCGCTCGACACACGACGCCCACACCCGCGCGCCCGCGTCGACATCCTCTTCGGCGAGAGCTCCTCGCGCAAAGGAGAGCACCACGAGGGCCAGCGCCGGGCCGAGACGTTTTCTCGTCATCGCCGGGCCCTCCTCGCGCGTTTGGCGAAGAGCTGACGCAGCGGCTCGACGTAACTCTGGTCCGTGCGAATCGTGACCGTATCCACCGCGAGCTTCTTGAAGAGTTTGTCCCGCTCGCGCCGCATCTTCAGCATCTCCGCCGCGTATCGCTCGCGCACCTTGCGATCCGACGTGTCGACGAGGATCTCCTCGCCCGTCTCCAGATCCTCGAACGTCGCGAGCCCGACGTCGGGCAAAACCGCGTCGCGGGGATCCTCGAGCACCACGGGGATCACGTCGTGTTTGCTCGCGGCGAGCGCGAGGGCGCGCTCGTAACCGCTGTCGAAGAAGTCACTCACCACGAAGGCGACGCTCCTTCGTTTCTGCACCTTGCAGAGCGTCTCCAGGGCCACCTTGAGGTTTGTTCCCGCACTCTCCGGCACATGCCCGAGGATCTCGCGGATGACCCGCATCACGTGTTTGTCGCCCTTCTTGGGCGGCACGATCTTCTCGACGTGATCCGTGGCGAGGACGAGCCCCACGCGGTCGTTGTTGCGGATCGCGCTGAACGAACAAAGCGCGCAGATCTCCGCCGCCACGGCCGACTTCGACGCCCGCCGCGTGCCGAAGTGCTCGCTCTCCGACGCGTCGACGACGAGCATCACCGTCATCTCGCGTTCTTCCGTGAAGACCTTCACGAAAGCGTCGTTCATGCGCGCCGACACGTTCCAGTCGATCCAGCGCACGTCGTCGCCGGGGTGGTAGGCGCGCACCTCGCGGAACGAGAGCCCTTGGCCGCGGAACACCGACGAGTACGACCCCGAGAGCTGCTCGTTGGCGAGGTGGCTCGTCTTGATCTCGAGGACCCGCAGCCGCTTCAGGAGGTCGGCGGCCCCCGTCTTCGCCCCGTCCTTCTTGCTCGTCCGTTCGGCGGGTGCCTCGTCGGCGAGGCCAAAAAACGCACGAATCCGCTCCCCGAAGCTCGGGCCCTTCGCCGCCCCTTTTTTGGTGATCGAGCGGGCCTTCACGGCACCTCGACCACCTCGAACACCCGCCGCACGACCTGCTCGGCCGTCACTTCCTCGGCCTCGGCCTCGTACGTGAGCACCATGCGGTGGCGGAGCACGTCCGGGCCCACGGCCTTCACGTCCTCGGGCGTCACGTACCCACGATGGCGCAGGAAGGCGTGCGCGCGGGCAGCCAACGCCAGCGCGATCGAGGCACGCGGACTCGCGCCGTACTCGATCATGCTGACAAGCTCCTTCATGCCCTTCTGGTTCGGCTCGCGCGTCGCGAACACCACGTCCACGATGTAGTCCTTGACGCGATCATCCATGTACACGTCGCGCACGACCTTGCGCGCGCTGACCAGCGTCTCGGGCTCGATGATCTTGTTCGCCGAGGTCTCCACGAGGCCCGTCGTGCGATCGACGATCAGCCTCTCCTCCGCGCGCGAGGGGTACCCGACCTTCACCATCAGCATGAAGCGATCGACCTGCGCCTCGGGCAATC
>JANMGF010000289.1:0-6751 GCA_031374535.1 Polyangium sp. (in: bacteria) | reverse complement strand
GGCGGGCGCAGGAGGCGCAGGCGGCGCAGGCGGCGCAGGCGGCGCGGGCGGCGGGCCCGGGGGGCTCGAGCTTTGTGTGCTGAACGAGGGAGGCCCGGAGGACGCTTGCGTGAGCCCCGAGGAGCTCTCGTACGGCCTCGTTCCCGCGGGGACGACCCGGATGCGGCTCTTTCGTGTCGACAATGCCTCGAACGCGACCGCATCGTTCCAGGCGGCCAGCGTGGCGAGCCCCGATTTCGTCGTCGAGGTGGTGCGTTACGTGCCCGATCCGCCGAACGAGCCCATTCGCGTGCCGGTCACGTTGCCCTTCGACAGGCCACCCGGCACCGCGCTCTTTTTCGAGGTCACCTTCGTTTCGCCCGGCCTCGCCGAGCCCCTCGGCCCGCTCGACGTGGAGGTCATGGCCACGATCGGCGGCGCCCCGGCCCCCGATGTCCTCGTGCCGATCGTGGGCACGGCCGAAGGATGCGGGCAGGGCACGGCCGTGTGCGACGCGGATCCAACGAACGGCTGCGACACCGATGTTCAGACGAGCCTCGAGCATTGCGGCGGCTGCGACAATCCGTGCAGCTTGCCCAACACCACCGCGGTCTGCGAGGCCGGCGCGTGCAAGCCGGGCGTGTGTTCCCCGGGGTTCGGGGACTGCAACGGCGCGGCGAACGACGGCTGCGAGACCGACGTGACGAGCAGCGTATCCGATTGCGGCGCATGCAACTTCGCCTGCGATCTCCCCAATGCCACGGAGGCGTGCGTCGGGGGCGCGTGTGTGCCCGTCGCCTGCGCCGCGCCGTTCGATAACTGTGATTTGATGCCTG
This sequence comes from Polyangium sp. (in: bacteria), assembly GCA_031374535.1. Lineage (GTDB taxonomy): Bacteria > Myxococcota_A > Polyangia > Polyangiales > Polyangiaceae > Polyangium. The sequence continues at coordinate 5,936 of JANMGF010000289.1, read as the reverse complement.
GAAATGGTTGCGAGACGAACCTGTCGACGAGCGTCGCCCATTGCGGCGCCTGCGGGTCGACGTGTGATCTCGCGAATGCGGCCGAGTCCTGCGTCTCGGGGGCCTGCACGCTCGGCGCCTGCACCATGGGCTTCGGCAACTGCGACGGTCTGGGCGCGACCGGCTGCGAGACGAACCTCGGGACGAGCGTCACCCATTGCGGCGCCTGCGGGTCGACGTGCGACCTCGCGAACGCGGCCGAGTCCTGCGTCGCGGGCGCCTGCACGCTCGGCATGTGTGTGATGGGCTTCGGCAATTGCGACGGCACGGGCGCGACCGGCTGCGAGACGGATCTCACGGGCGACGCGTCGAATTGCGGCGGCTGCAACAACGATTGCACGACCCTCGTCCCGAACGCCGAGGTCGCTTGCACCGGCGGCGCGTGCGAGCTCGTCACCTGCCTGCCCGGCTTCGTCGACGTCGACGGGGCCTCCCAGAACGGCTGCGAATGCCAGTTCATGGGATCGGACCTGCCCGACGACGGGTTCGCCGACACGAACTGCGATGGTGTCGACGGCGACGCGTCCGCGGCCGTGTTCGTCGCGAAGACCGGGAACGACATGAACCAGGGCACCCGCACGTCCCCCATGCTGACGGTCTCCGCGGGCATTTCCCGGGCCGTGGTCCTCGGCAAGAAGCAGGTGTACGTCTCGCAGGGGGTCTACGACGGCCGCGTCACCCTGGCGAACGGCGTCTCCGTGTACGGCGGTTACTCGGCGCAGAACAACTGGGCGCGCAGCGCGGCCTACGTGGCCACGATTCAATCGAGCGCCGTGGTGAACGGGCGCGTGAGCGCCGTCGAGGGCAAGGATCTCGTCGCGTCGATCGTCGTCGATCGCCTGACGATCCAGACGGGCGACACGGCGGCGGCGGGTATCTCGAATTATGGGTTGTATTGCAACAACTGCGGAGCCCTCACCCTGCGGAACAACACCATCACAGCCGGCGCGGCCGGCGCTGGGGCCGCCGGGATCAACGGTACGGCGGGCGCGGCGGGGAACATCGGGAACGGGGGCAGCCCCGGGTCTTGCGACGGACCTGGCGTTCGTACGGGCGGCAGCGGCGGGGCGTCGCCGTGCAGCCGGACGGGGGGCCTCGGCGGGACCGGGGGCGCCGAAGGGGCGAACGCTGGAGGCGCGGGGCTCGTGGGCGTCGGCAACACGCCCGGCGGTACCGGAGGCGCGGGCGGCGATCCGGGCAAAGCCGGCGGCAATGGCCAGAACGGCGCGGCCGGGACGAACGGGGCGAATGGGGCGGGCGGCAGCGGCGGCTCGACCCTGAGCTTCTTCTGGATCGGCAACGCGGGCCTCGTCGGCGTCATTGGCGTGCACGGCAATGGCGGCGGCGGGGGTGGCGGCGGCGGGGGCCAGGGCGCGATCGCGGTCAACAACGGCGGCGGCAATGGCGCGGGTGGAGGCGGCGCGGGCGGCTGCGGCGGCACGGGCGGCGCGGGCGGCAATGCGGGCGGGGGATCGTTCGGGCTCTTCGTCCTGAACTCGACCGGAATGGTCCTCACCGGGAACACGATCAAGAGCAACAAGGGTGGCAACGGCGGGAGCGGCGGCAGCGGCGCCACGGGCGGCAATGGAGGGAGCGGCGGCCTCGGCGCGACGACGTGCACGGCCGAGGTGGGCGCCGGCGGCAATGGCGGCACCGGCGGCAAAGGTGGCAATGGCGGGCATGGCGGCGGCGGCGCGGGCGGCCCGTCGTACGCCGTCTACCGGGTTGGCAGCCCCCTGGTCTCGGTCGCCGGCAACACGCTGACCGCCGGCACGGGCGGCACCGGCGGCACCTCGTCCGGAAACCCGGGCACCGCGGGATCGTCCGGGCAGGTGTTTTGAACGTCGGCCGAAGCGGTTTTTCCGTCAGGTACGTACCTTCGGGTCCTGTTCACGAGAGCGAGGGTTGATGGCCAGCGCGCCTTTCGCTTAGACTCCCGCCCCGGGGCGCGCGTGCGCCCGAGGGAGGTGGCCGTGTCCATTCGATGGTTGTCTACGGTTTCGCTCGTCGTGGTGCTGCTCGGCGCGGCTTCATGCAAGAAGTCCGGCCCGGAAGGAAGCGGGGAGGCGAAGCCCGAGGCCAGGGCGGGCACGGCCGAGGGGAAGGCCGCGCAGGACAACGCGGCGCCCTCGGCGGGCGGCGGGGATCTGGCGGCGGCGAAGGGGATGCTCGAGCCGTTCTTGAAGCCCGGCGCGGACCACGCGGCGCTCACGAAGTCGATGCAGCCGACGGCCGAAGATTACAAGGCCGTGTTCAAGGACGAGGTCACGGGCAAGCTCGAGTCGCATTACCAGAAGATGTGGGGAGACCCGAACGCGGCCATCAAGCCCAACGAGGGACAAACCCAGCTGCTCCTTTATTCGGCGACGACCGAGGAGATCGCGGCGGGCCAGGGCGACGGGCCGAATTTTCCGGGCGGGTACAAGAAGGCCGTGGAGGTCATGAAGCCCGGGGTGCGCTGGTATCGCTTCAAGTTCGTCAAGCCTGGCGAGACGCTTGGCATGGCGTTCGACGGGCTCACGTTCGTGAATGGCAAGTGGCGCTTCTTCCCGAAGCCGTGGCGCGGGATCGAGTGATCCTCCGAGCTCGCTCGCCCCGCGTCAGTGGAGATCCGCGATCAACGTCTCCGCCGTGAGTTTGTCCGCCGCGAGCCCGCCGAAGTACTTCATCAAACCCACCTGTTCGTAACGCGGCATGATCCGCGCCGAGAGCAGGCCGATCTCGCGCAGGTTCGGCACGAGGCGGCTGAACATCACCGTGCGGAACTGCTCCATTCCTTTCGAGTGGTACACGACGTTCCGCCACTCGGCGCGCGTCATCAGCCCTTCGAACCACTCCTCGTAGACCTCGTAGGCGGCAAACCGGTTGCGCATGAGCAGCGCGACCTCGAACGCCCAGTCCTCGCGCTCCTGCCGCTCCCGCTCCGTGATGTGTTTCATGAAATGCTCACGCAGCGCGCAGACGCCATAATGGACGTGCCGCGCCTCGTCCTGGATCACCATCCGCAGGAGCTCGCGGAGCAGGGGCTCCTGGGTCTGCTTGTACAACGTGCCGAACGCGCCGAGCGCGAGGCCCTCGACCATGATCTGCATGCCGAGGAACTTCATGTCCCACCGGCCGTCGGTCATCAGCGAGTCGATGATCACGAAGAGGTTGTCGTTGACCTGGTAGAGCTTGTTCATCTTGGTATCGAGGTACCGATTGAAGACCTCGACGTGACGGCCCTCGTCCATCACCTGCGTCGCGCCGTAGAGCTTGCCGTCGAAGAACTGCACGGCCTCGGTCACCTGCGCGGCGGCATAAAGCGCGCCCTGCTCGCCGTGCAAGAACTGGCTTAGCATCCAGGTCGCGAGGCTGTAAGTGAGCTTCGTCCGCTCCTTTTTGTCGAGCTTGATACCCGCGTCCTCGATCCCGTCGACGGCGATGAACTCCTCGGGGAGGAGCGGGCGCTCGGGGTTTTCGGGATCGACGTCCGTGTTCCAGGGCAAATCGTCGCCGTTCCACTGGCCCACCTTGGCGCGGCGGTAGAGATCGGCCATCTCGGGCTGATCACTCGGGTAACTCCAGTCGAATCGGGCGTGGTGCGTCGCGGGCATGTCCGTCGGCGTGCCTTGTTTGCCCCGGTGCAGGATGAGGCCACGTACGCCCGCGGGGCCGAGGGCGCCGAGCACCTTCGGATCCCTGACGGAGAGGAGGACCTCCATCGCCTCGAAATACGCGTCGATCTGCGATTGCATCCTTCGTGGGAGGAACTTCGTGAGCCGGCTCGTATCGAACATCGTGTCTCTCCTTCCGGGGAGGCTTCGGGAGGCCTTCCGGGGACGCGCGGGTCCCGGAACCGTTGGGCGTCAAAGGGTCGCGAGGAAGTTCCTCGCGAGGGCGTCGTGGTAGCGGACCAGAAAAGCGTTGATGAGCGGCATCGCCCGCTCGACCATGGTGGCGGCCTGCTCGGGCGAGAGCGTGGAGAGGCGCTCGGCGAGTAACTTCGCCTCGCGGGCAAAAAGCGCGCTCATGGCCTCCTCGTACATCAGGATGTCGCGCGCCGAGAAGCCGATCCCCTCGTGGAAGCCAATGGCCCGGAGCTCGGCGTAGGTCTCGAGGATCCACGCGTCGTCGCTCGCCACGACGAGGCGCGCGCGGCCGCCAGGGCCGTGCTCCTCCGCGGCGACGATGAGCCCGAGCTCCACCATGTCCTCGAGGTCCTTGCGCGTGAGGCCGATCTTCTCGATGAGCTCGCCTGCGTCGACGGTCGTGGGTCTGTCCGCGCGCGCGCCGAGGGTCGCGCTGAGGCGTGATTTCACCTCGTGCACGAACAAGCGTTGCGCGGGGCTGAAGGACTCGTCGCGCTCCTCGAGCAGGGCCTTGATGGCGCGCAGGGGCAAAAATCGCTCGTGCTGGAGCTTGCGCACGAGGAGGATACGCGCGAGGTGCGTCTCGCCGTAATAGGCCATGTTGCGGCCGGTCTTGTGGCCCTCCGGCACGAGGCCTTGCTGGATGTAGAAATGAATGACCTGCCGCGGGAGCCCCGTCCGCTCGCAGAGATCTTTCATGCGATAAGGAAAAGTGTCCCGATCGACAGCGGGGCGCGCCGGCTCTTGGTCCGATTCCTCCGCGCCGATCATGGGATTTCCACCGTGCACGGCTCGGTCGGGCGGGACACGCACCCGAGGACGAACCCTCGGCTTCGCTCCTCCTCGCGCAGGCAATTCGGCTCCTCGCTCACCACGTTCCCCGAGAGGAGCTTCACCTTGCACGCGCCGCATCCGCCCATCGTACAGGAGAACGGCATGGGCAGGGAGGCGGCGAGGCCGGCCTCGAGAATCGTTTGTCCGGGCGCGGCGACGACGGATCGGCTGAGGCCACGGAGGCGGATCTCGACGGGCGCGGGGGCCGTGGGCAGCTCGGGCGTCGTGCGGCGCGCGGGGGCGGAGAATCGCTCTTCGTGGATGCGGGCGGGATCGACGCCGCGGCCGAGGAGCGCCTCACGCGAGGCGGCCATCATCGGCTCCGGCCCGCAGACGTAATAGTCGGTCGTCTCCCCGTCGAGGCCTTCGCGCGCGGCAATGGCGTCGAGCTCGCGCGCGACATTTTCGGGATCGAGGATGCCGGTTCGTCCAGGGAAAGACGCGGGCGGATCTTGCAGCACGTGCGAGCACGTGAAGCGGCCCGCGTGCTCCTCGGCGAGCGAATCGAGCGCGTCGCGGAAAATGATATCGGCCTCGCCACGATTTCCGTACACCAGCGAGACGCGGCTTTGGGGCTCGCGGGCGAGCGTGGTCCTCGCGATCGAGGCGAGCGGCGTGATGCCGCTGCCGCCGGCGAGGAGAACGAGGTGTCTTCGTACTGCGGGCCTCGGCGTCACGGTGAAGCTGCCGGAGGGGCCGAGGACCTCGAGGACCTGGCCCTCCGAGGCCGCGTCATTGAGGTGATTCGAGGCGCGACCGCCGGGCATTCGTTTGATGGTGATCGCCACGTCGGCAGCAGCGCCGTCCTCGCCTTGCAGGCTGGCGATCGAATACGCGCGGCGGAGCACCTCGCCGCTCGGGAGCTCGACGAACACGGTGAAGAACTGGCCGGGGACGAAGGGGATGCGGCGGCCCTCGGGATCAGCGAGGTGGAGCGAGACGGCGTCCCGGGTCTCGCGCACGACGCGCGTGACGCGGAGCTTGCGAGGCGCGATCCCAGGGCGCGGGGCCGAGGGCGACGCGGCGGCGATGAGGTGCCTCGCGAGGGGCTTGCGCACGGCGAAAGGCGGGGGGCGCACACCGTTGAAATCATTCACGATCGTGCGTACGTCGCGGCGGAGCGTTTCGAGCCGCGTGACAAAGGGCGCGGGCAGGAGATCCCAGGGGTCGAACCCTCTTCGCGTCTCGTCCGCGGCCTTGTCGAGCTCCATG
>JANMGF010000282.1:0-3752 GCA_031374535.1 Polyangium sp. (in: bacteria) | reverse complement strand
CTCGCCGTCGGTCGCGAGGAGCAAGTGGCAACGCTGAGCGCCGCCGTGTTCGATCACGATACGCATGAGCGTGACGATGAGGCGCTGGAGGACGATCTCCTCGGAGACGGCGTGCGCGGTCTGCACCGCGGCGAGGACGTCGATGTCGAGGCCCGCGGCGCCGCGGAGGGGGGGCTTGGACGCGCCCGTCACGGGTTCCTCGACGGCGCCGAGCTTGGCGTAGCGGCGGTCGAGCTTCTCGACCTTGCCACCGGCGCCCCAGCGGGCATACGCGGCGCGCGCGAGGCGCAGGTAAGCCGCGGCGATCGTGGGGAAGCCGCGGCCTTCGTAGAAACGCACGGCGGCTTCGGCGGCGAGGGCCTCGCAGTGGATGAAGCCGTTGTCGCGGGCGGCGGCGATGGCCTGGTCGTAGAGGCGCATCGCGTCGACGTCGCGGCCGGCGAGGCGGCTCCGTTCGGCGAGGACCAAGGCGTGTTTGTGCTGGAAGTTCTCGGGGCAACGATCCGCCCAGCGCTCGAGGTCGGAGGCGAGCTCGTCGAGCGCCGAGAGGCGGGCGGCGAGCGTCGCGGGGGCGCGGGAGCCGGACTCGGCGAGGGCCGCGAAATAACGCTCCTCCGGGAGGAGGACCTGCGACGCGAACGCAGGGGTGAGGGCCCGGAGCGAAGCGCTCGCGAGGAGGGCCTCTTCGTTCTCGCCGGCGAGGACGAGGGCGCCGATCTCGAGCACGCGCCGCACGAGGATGCCGAACCGCGTGCTCCCCGGAGGACGTCGCGCGCCTGTGGGCAGCTCGATCGTGGTGTCGTCCTTTCGCGCGGCGGGCGGAGGCGCGGCGCGACCCTTTTGTTGTCCCACGAATCGCTCGATGGCCTCGAGCAGCTCCGCGATTCCTTCGGGATCGTGGGGATCGCGCCGGGCCTCTTCGTAGGTTTTCACTTCGCGCGCGACGTCGTCGAGCGGGTCGCCTTTCAGCAACATGAAAAGCGCGACCATGGCGCCGCTGCGCCGCGCGCACTGGGTGTTGCCGGAGGAGAGGGCGGCCTCGTAGGCGCGCCTCGAATACGCGATGCTCGCGCGCAGGTGGTGCGTCCACACCGAGATGTTGATGGCGAAGCAGGCGCCGACCATGCCCTGGAGCCGAGCCGAGCCCATCTGCTCGCAGAGGTCGAGGGCCACCTTGCCGAAGCGGTAGCCGCCGCGGTGATCACCGAAGCGCCCGACGAGCGCCGCGCCGAACGCGACATGCCCCACGACGGACGCGGGCGCATTGCCGTGGAGGAGCGAGAGGCGGACGAGGTGGGAAGCGACGATATCGACGACGTCTGGGCCGAGCACCTCCGCGGATCGGTAGACCGCGAAGAGCGCGGCCGTCGCGGCGAGCGCCTCGGGGTTCGTCATGGGCTCGAGGTCGGTCACCTCCTCGATCGCACGATCGCCGAGGGCGTCCCACGTCGCGTCGAACGCGGCTTGCACGTCCTCGGGGCCCGGCCTCTCGGGCAGGCGCACGCCGAGGGGCGCGAGGCACGCCGCGGCGCGAGCGAGGGCGCGCTCGTGCTCGCCGAGACCCGTGTGCAGGTCGATGAGGATACGCGCGGCGGTTTGTCGCTCCATCTCGTTTCGAGCGCGCTCGCGGAGCGCCTCGACGCGGGCCTCGGTCGCGCGCCGATCGCCGCTCCCGGCGGCGCTCTCGGCCAGCGCGAGGAGGACGTTCCAGGCGAGATCGGGAGGGTTTTCCCCCGGGGCGTCGTGATCGAAGAGCAGGCCACCGGCCGCGCCGACGTATTCGGCGGCGAGGGTCGACGCGCCGGCTGTCCCCGCGCGGCGGGCCGCGGCGAGCGCGATCGTGGCGAGGCGCGTCCTTTCCTCCACGCGCAGGAGGGACGCGTGTGCGCCTTCGCGGTGCCCGAGGAGGAGGTGGCCGGCGGCTCCATAAAGACACGCGTTCGGTGCGTCCTCGCCCATTCCACTTCCACGCGCGAGGAAGGCGCCGATGCGGAGGTGCATCGTGGCGAGGAGCGCGGCGTGGTCTCTCGCCGCTTCACGTCGGATCTCGCGCGCGGCGAGCGCGTCGGCGAACATGTACGTGGCGCCCTCGCAGGTGAGGAGGCCGGCATCCACGGCGGGCGCGAGGCGCTGGGAGACGGCGTCCGGCGTGGTCTCCAGCGCGGCGGCGACGGCGTCGAGGTCGGGCGTTCGTCCGAGGCAAGCGGCGGCGGCGAGAGCCGTGCGGGAGGGCTCCGCGAGGCCCGCGATGGCGGCGCGTTTCCGCTGGAGCTCTGCCTCGTCGTGGGGGCCGAGATGGACGCCGTCCACGCGGGGCCCGCCGTTCTTCTGGAGCCAGTGCCCGAGCGTCTCCTTCCACGCCGGGTGTACGCCGTCCGAGAACGTGGCGACGACCAGCAAATACCGACACTCCGTGCTCTCGAGCACGCGCGTGACGAGCCGCAATGTCGCGGCGTCGGCCGCATCGACGTGCTCGAGGGCCAGCACGAGCGGCCGCTCGGGAACGGCGATGGCCGCGAGCAGACGGAGCAGCGTCGTCACCATGCGTTCGTCGGCGAACGGCGTGGGCAGAGGTTCGGCGGGACGATCGTCCGGGACGAGGGAGGCGAGCGCGGGGCAGAGGTCGAGGAGCAGCCGCCCGTTGCCGAGCATGGCCTCCTCGATGCGCTGGCGCATCAGAAGTCCGAGCGATCCATGCTCTTTGCCGAGCGTCGGGGCGATCCGCGTGAGCGCCGAGACGAGCGGGCCATACGGCGCGCTCGGGTAGATCACGTCGCCCTCGCCCTCGAGCATGAGCGTGCACTGGCCCATCGCGCTCTCGCAGAACGTGCGCAGGAGCTGGGATCGCGCGGCGCTGGTGCCGCCGCCGACGAGCACGAGCTCGGGCGCGCCGCCGCCTGCTACGCGGAGCAGGGCGCTTTCGAGCCGGAGGAGAGGATCTTCGTTCGGGTGAGCCGCGGCGGGCGGCGTCGCATTGCGGTGGGACGTCGTCGATTGCACGAAAAATTTCCTGGGACGCACCGCGAATCCATTCGACCCATCGGTGACGAGAATTCGGGCTGCGGGCAAACAGGGGGACTCGTACGGTATCGAGCCCCTCCTGTTCGCGTCAACGAGGCCGGCGTGCGAATTTGTGTTCGCTCCGCGGCGGGCGCCACGTGGATAGCATCAAATTCGTGTCGGGACGGTCTTGTCGAGGAGGGACGAAAAAAGAAAGGGCGGTCGAAATGTTTTCGTTCGCCCTTGACGCCAAGTCTCAGCGAATCGCGCTGGCCGTGGCCTCGGCGGCCTTGGCCCGGTCCTCGGCGAGCTTGCGCTGGGCGGCGTCTCCGAGCAGGCCGGCGGCCTCGCGGTATCGCGCGGCGATGTCGCGGAAGAAGGCCGCATCCGCGCCGATGGGGGCCGTGATCTGCCGGATGAGCGCGGCGTCGAAGGCCGCCGCGGCCGCGAAGGGGCCCTTCGGCGTGGCCTTCGTGATCGCGTCGAGGCCCGCGATCTGGCCCATGCCGAGCATCGGCACCGGCGCCGACCGGACCATCGTGGCCGCGTCTTCCGGACCGTTACGCAATGCGGCAACGAGCGCGGAGAAGAACACATCCTCGTCGGTCCGCGCGCCCTCGGGCAGACCGGCATACAGCGACGCAGCTTGGTCGAAATCGAGCGCGCGCAGATACACGCGACCGAGCTCGAGGCGTGCGCGCGCGTAGGCCCGGCGCGCCTTCACCGTCGCGAACTCGTCGAGCTCGGGCGAG
>JANMGF010000280.1:0-5051 GCA_031374535.1 Polyangium sp. (in: bacteria) | reverse complement strand
CTCGCCGTCGGTCTCGAGCAGCCGCTCCTCGGGGATGTCGGCGAGGCTCGCGAGCACCTCGGCGACCTCGGGGGGCCCCACGGGCGGGAGCTTGCCGGCCCCCGCGCGCCTGCGGGCCCGAGCGCCCGCGAGGTCGAGGATGCTGATGGCCTTGTCGGGCAAGGCGCGGCCCGGGAGGTATCGCATGGACCAGGAGACGGCGGAGGCGATGGATTCGTCCGCGTACGAGAGTCCGTGATGGGCGCCGAGGCCGCGGCACACCTGCTTGCACAGCAAAAACGCCGATTCCTCGTCCGGCTCCTCGATCTCGACCACCGAGAATCGCCGCGCGAGCGCCGGATCGGGCTCGAAGCACCGCCTCTGCTCCTCGGGCGTCGTCGCGCCGACGATCCGGAGATCGCCGCGGGCGAGCGCGAGCTTGATCTCGGCCGTGGCCTCGTCGAGGCCGCCCGAAAAGAGCTCGTGGATCTCGTCGACGAAAAGGATGATGGTGCGCCCCTCCTCGTGAATCTCGCGCAGAATGGCGTTCATGCGTTCGGCGAGCGCGCCGCGCGTCCCGGTGCCGGCGATGAGCTCCGACACGGCGACCTCGACGAAGATCCTTCCGGCGGTGGGATCCCGGTCGGCCTCCTGGGCGAGCCTTTCGGCGATCCCGCGCGCCACGGAGGTTTTCCCGACGCCGGCCGGGCCGACGAACAGGCAGCTATTCTGGTTTTTCTTGGCGAGGATATCGAGCGCGGCGTCGATCTCCGGATCACGGCCGATCACGCGGTCGAGCTCGCCGAGGGAGGCCGCGAGCGTGAGGTTTTTCCCGAGCGCGGCGAGCACCGGCGTCTTCGCCCGATCGAGCGCGAGGGGATGCCCTTCCGGAATGATGGGGCCACGCCCGAGATCCTCACGCGCCTTCGAATGGCGGTCCTTGTCCGCCGGTTTCGCGGGCAACGGCGCAGGAAGCGGAATGGAAATGGGAATGGGCGTCGCCATCGCGCTCGGCTGCGGGGGCGGCGGAGAAGACGCCGCTGCCGGGGCAGCCGTGGGCGTTTTCGCGGGGGGCCGCTGCTCCGAGGCGAGACGACCGGGCGGCGGGAAAAGCGGGACCGTGACGCCCGTGCCCGTCGGTCGTTTCGCGGGTGTGGGCGTCGGCGCGGGTTTGTCGAGGTCCATCCTCGCGGGCGTACGCGGGGCGGGCGCGGGCTTGGCCTCGGTGGTCTTGCCCGTCGCGCTGGGCGGCAGGCGCCGGGCTGCGACGACGCCGAGCGAGAGCTGCATGGCCGCCGTGCGCAGGCGCCCCGTATCGACGCCGGCCTGGACGAGGGCGCGGTGGGCGGCCGAGCTGCGGTCGGCGAGCAGGGCGAGGAGGAGGTGGAGGGGGTTCGGCTCCCCGAGAGGCGCGCGTTTGCCGAGCTCGCGAGCCGTGACGGCGGCGCGGGCGAGCGGATCGGGCGTATCCTCGTCGAAGGATCGACCTGCCTTCAGCAACGCGTCCGCGTCGAGGCGGCGCTCGCGGAGCAGCTCGCCGGCCTGACCTTCGCGCGAGGCGATGGCGGCGAGGAGGTGGACGCTCGTCGGGCGTTCCTTGCGCGCAGCGGCCAGATCCTGAGCGAGCTTGCGCAGCGTGACGAGCTCGGCCTGCGAGCGGGGGATCGTCATGATGGGAGGGGGGTCTCACAGGACCGGGGCGCGGGACAACTTTTCGGCCGGGGGACGTGATGGGTGTAGGAGGGCGGGATGTACGCGTGAGGAGGCGCCGAGGAAGCGGCCGCTCAATCGCGCCGTGATTCCACGAGCGCGCGGTCCACGATATCGAGGAGCTCGGCGTTGCTCGGGCGGTCGTTGACGCTCTCGCCGATCTGCCGGAAGAAGATACGCCCGTCCGGCAGGACGACGAAGATGGCGGGGACGGCGATGTCCTCGCCTTGCATGGCGACCCCATAAGCGAGCGCGGTTTTGAGCCCGTCGTCCCGCAGGAGAGGGAAACGGACGCCGAGCTTTTCTGCGAGCGCGCGGGACTCCTCCTCGGGGTCGACGCTTATCGCAGCGAGGCCCACGCCGAGCCTCCGGAATCGGTCATTCATCTGTGCCAGCTGCCCGAGCTGGTTACGACAATACATTCACCAGTGGCCGCGGTAAAACACCACGATCGCAGGGCCTTTTTGCGTGAGGCCCGCGAGCGTGACGGTCTCGCCGGTGTGGGACGGGAGCGAAAACGCAGGCGCCGCAGCCTCGACGGGGGGCGCAGGGCCGCGGGTCTTCAGGTTGCAGCCGGCGGCGAAGGCGAGGAGCGCGGCGCCGAGGAGGAAGAGGCGGCGCGGAGCGCGGAGAAACGACATGGAGCCGAACCTACAGGGGCGTGGGCGCGGTGGCAAGACCTGGAAAACCTCTAGAATCCGCTGCCCGTCGTCCCACCCGTGGGAATGGGCCTCTTCGGCGCGGGGGCCCCGGGCGCCCCGGGCGCGGTGAGCGCGGCGACCTCTCGCTTGACGATGAATTCGACCAGCGAATCACACCTTCCCGAGCGGGTGCCGCCGCCCTCGTCGAGGCACGACACGACGAGCGCGCGGCCCGGCGTGACCTCGGTGACGAGCAACGTCGAGACCCACGTTTGCCCGTCGACGAGCGTGGTCCAGCAAGGTTTGTCGGCGATCGTCGGCTTGCCGCGCGTGCGGCGCATCTTCGGCGATTGTTGCTCGAAGCCGGTCAGGATCGCGTCGGCGAACTTGTCGTCCACGGCGCGCGCGGGCATGTCCGTGACCTTGAGCGTTTGCCTCTCGCACGTGATCGAGACGGTGCGAATCCCGTCCTTCTCCTCGGCGGTCTTCTTGCAATTGCTCATCTCGTCGCCGCCGGCCGGGGAAAACATGATCGGATAGACGACCTTGACGATGACATTCTCGGGAGCCGGGAACTGAAGGAGGCCGAATGCATCGACCACGCACTTCACGACGGCAGGATCGGGGATCGTCGACGGTTCGTTCTCGCCGGTGTCGGAGACGCGGCCGTCCTTGCCGATGACGAACCGCACGCCGATGCGGCCTTCGAGGTTCGGATTTTTTTGGAGGCCCGCCTCGTAACAGGCGCGCAGCGATTTGAAATTCGCGCGGACGACCTTCTGGATCTCGGCCGGATCCATTCTTCCCGCGGGTTCCTCGGCCTTCGCGCCCGCGCCCGCTTCCCCGCCCGGGGCTCCGGCCTTCGGCGGCTCGGCGGAGGCCGCTTGCGCCAACGCGTCTTTCGCGGCTGCTTTCGGCGGGGCGTCGGGCGGAGGCGTGGAGCCGGCGCAGCCGACGAGCAGGACGGCGAGGCACGAGGCCGGGAGTCGCGACATCGGCGCGGATGCTAGGCGGCAGGGTCGGATGCGTCAAGGCCGACTCCAGCGAAAGCGGCATTTAACGTTCCTATCGAAGTGAACGATGGCGCACGCATCGTCCGCTGCGGCACCAACGATACAGATTTCATGAAAACGTTCGTCTTCGGCCCTTGAAAACTTGATTGACCACCCCCCTCCACGCGAGAGAACGTAGGCACTCGCAGAGCCGCCCCGCCCGGTCACCCCGCGTCGGTTCGTCTCGCGTAGTTCGATGGAGGCTCACGTGAAGCGTCGCGATTTTCTCAAGGGCGCAGGGGTCGTCGCCGCCACGGCGGCAAGTGGCCTCGGCGCTTCGCTCTGGGGCATGCGGCAAGCACGCGCGTTCGGAGAGGTGCCCAAGGAGGCCGAGGGCGCCATGCTGCCGGCCGAGCTGCAGGCCGAGAACATCCTCGAGATTTTTCTTTACGGGGGCGTGAGCCAGTACGAGTCGTTTTACTGCGTTCCTTCGCTGGGACAGGCGAGCGACACGCAGTGGTACGCGTACCTGAACTCCGGCGAGGTGCAGAACGCCGTGGATCAGTGCGGCTTTCAAGGCTCGCTCACCGAGCCATTCGGCGCCGACTCGAACGGCGCGATGGTGCACCTCGGTCCGTATGTGATGCCGCTGCGTGAACGGCCCGATGTCATGGCACGGACGCGGGTATCCATCACGTCGCACGATCTCGAGCCCCACGAGGGCGCGATCCCCATGGTGCTCGGCGGTCGAGGGCTCGGGCATCCGGCGTTCTCCGGCCTCGGCGCGCACGTGCAGCGTTACTTCCTCGAGAAGAACCCGATGCCAGGGCGAGCGCCGTACTCGTACGCGCTCCTGTCGAACGACGCGAACGGGCTGCCGACGGACAACGTCCGCAGCGTCCTGTCGATCGGAATGCACCCGGGCGCCGCGAGGCCGCTGGGCATCAAGGTCGACGCCGCGGGGGATCTGACGAGCCTGCTCGCCCGCGGGACCGTGGGGCAAAACCGCGCGCAGTACGACGCGCTGATGCAGGGCTACGTCGATCGGTACCACGAGCGGCTGCGCTGGAAGGGGCAAGGCAATCCGCTGCGCGCGCCGCGGCTCGGCGAGCTCGAGGCGGCGTCGAGCTCCATCGCGAATGCACAAGCGATCTCGGGCGTGCTCGAGCCGCAGTTCTTCACGAAGATCGGCGGATCGAACTGCGGGCAGAGCGCCGGCACCGATCCGATGACCATGAACCTGAAGCTCGCGGCGCACCTGCTCAAGCACCCGACGGTGCCCGCGAAGTACGTGTGTATCGTCGACACGGGGCTCATCACGGCCGACGGCGGCGGCGGGTACGACACGCACTTCGAGAACTCGGTGACGCAGGCGCGGAACCTCTCGCACACGTTGCGCCAGCTCCTTTCGGTGGTGAACGCGCCGGGCGAGAACAACCCGGCGAAGCTCGACCTCGACAAGACGCTGATCGTGCTGACGACGGAGTTCGGGCGCACGCCGTTCAAGCAGGGCGGCGCGGGGCGAAATCACTGGCCGTACGGCTTTCCGATCGTGTTCATCGGAGGCCCGGTGCGGCCCACGGGCAAGGGCGTGTTCGGCGCGTGTGGAGAGGACGGCCGCGCGACGGTCGCCTCGACGCCGCAGGAGAACCGCATGGCGGCGCTGCTCTCGCTGGGGATCTGGCCCTTCGCGCAGGAGAGCTTCAACGTCTCCGACGTGCCGGGCGCG
>JANMGF010000271.1:0-6702 GCA_031374535.1 Polyangium sp. (in: bacteria) | reverse complement strand
CAGGCAGCCGTCGTGCTGTTTTTGCCCATCTATCTGATGGAATCGAAGAACATCCCGCGGGAGCGCACGATCATCCTGCCGGGGCTCTTCTGTCTGGGCATGATGGTCTGCTCGAACATCGCCGGGCGCGTCGCGGATCGGGTGGGGCACCTGCTCACGGTCCGCACGCTCTCGTTCCTCGGGCTCCTGGCGGTGCTCGGGTTCGTGTTCCTCGATTCCTACTGGATGATGCTTTTCATCGTGTTCCTCTCGGGCGCGACCTTCGCCTCGATGTCGCCGGTCGCGCTGGCGCTGACGGGCGTGGTCGTCGAGTCGCGCGATTACAGCCGAGCGAACGCGATCTACAATATGTTTTACGCCGGCGGCATTCTCATGGGCCCGCCCGTCGCGAGCTTCATCTTCCAGCGTTACGGCGGGAAGGTGATGCTTTATCAGCAGGTGGCGCTCTGGGCGGTGTTCGTCGCGTTCACCGCGGTGTTCATGTACGACGATCCGGCGGCGCGGCGGAGGCGGGACGCGAAAAACGCGGACGGCCCCGACCCGACAGGGCTGCCGGGCGGGGCCGCGGGCTGAGCCTCAGGCCGGACGAATGGCCGATTTGCCGGTGAGCACGCGGTCGGCCTCGGTCTCGTCGAGCAGGATGTAGCCGCCGCGCTCCTGGTCATAGACGTGTACGTCGCCGCAAGCGATGTCGAACCACCAGGCGTGGAGCGTGAGCGCACCCTCGTCCGAGAGCTGGCGGACGCGGGCGAAGGTGGCGACGTGGTCGAGCTGTTCGAGCACGTTGGCCTGCGAGAGGCGATCCTCGGGCGGGAGCTTGGGGTCGATGAAGGGCGAGCGCTCGAGGCGCTCGATCGAGGGCTCGGCATGGGCGAGCCACTCCCGGAGGTTCGGGGCGCTCTCGAGCTTGTTCCGGCCGGCGAGCGTGGCCTTCATGGCGCCGCAGCGCGAATGGCCGCAGACGACGATATGCTTGACGCCGAGGACGTGCACGCTGAACTCGATCGCGGAGGCCTCGGCGAAATCCCCGACGGAGAGGCCGTCGGGCGAGGCCGGCGCGATGAGGTTGCCGACGCTCCGGGCCACGAAGAGGTCACCGGGATCGGTCGACGCGAAGAGGTTCGGAACGACGCGGCTGTCGGAGCACGCGAAGAAAAGAACGTCGGGCTTCTGGCCTTTCTCCGCGAGCTCCTTGAAGAGCGGAGCGAGGCCGGGAAGCTTGTTTCGTCGAAAATCGACGATGCCGCGGATCAACTTTTCCATGACCGGGGAGGATAACCGACCATGGTTGGAGTTCCAACGGAAAGTGTTGGACCCCCAAGCATGTCGTCACGGAGCGTGGGCCCCGCCGGCCTCCACCGCGAGGCACGCGGCGAACCCCTCCCGATAGGTGGGATATCGAAGGGAAACACAGAGCGTTTGCTGGATCTTCCTGCCGTCGATGCGGCGGTCGTTCCGGAGCGTCGGGGGCAGGTGATTGCGAGGAACCTCGGCGGGCTTGTCCACGCCGAGCCGGGCGCAGAGCCATTCGATGACCTCGGCCTGGGGGACGGGCGCGTCGTCGGCCACCACGAAGACCTCGCCCTTCGGGGCGCCCGAAAGCGCGGCGAGCGCGAGGCGGGCGAGGTCCTCCACGTGAATGCGACTGATCACGCTTTGGGCTCCCTCGGCGACTTTGTGTTCGCCTCGCTGGAGGCGCACGTGCAGGCCTCGCCCCGGGCCGTAAATCGCCGCCGCGCGCAGGACGACCCCGCCGGCCGCGCGCACGAGCGCCTCGGCCTGGAGACGCGCCGCCGCACGGGGCTCGCGAAAATCCACGGGGGTCTCCTCGTCGATCCGGCCCGAGGCGCTCCCATACACGCCCGTCGACGAGATGTACGCGGAGGCCGCCGCGCGCGAGAGCAGGGGCAAAAGGGCCGCGTCCGTCGCAGCCTCTGGCGGGTACGTGACGAGCACGTGCGTGTCCGGGTGGACGAGGGACGAGACGAGCGCGACGTCGAGCCGCGGGGCGAGGCGCGTTTCGACGCCGATTTGCGAGAGAAAGGCCGCCCGCTCGGGCGAACGCGTGGTCCCCACGACGTGTTGTCCCCGGGCGAGGGCCTGCTGCGCCGCGAATGTTCCTGTAAAACCACAACCGAGAATGACGAGTGTCTTGGATTCGTTCACGTTCGCTCCTACCGGAGGAAAACCCCACCCAATGCAGCCTGCGCCAAGAAACCGGCGAACGCGGCGAGGACGGCGGTCCTCGTGCGAAGATTGTGCACCCGGGACAACCCCATGGCGCCGAGCGCCACGCAGGCGACCGCGGCGAGCGGGACATAATATCGCATGGCCTTTCCGATGGCCCCGAAGCCAAACGCGAGAAATACGATGACATCCGGCACGATAAAAAGAAGGGTCATCGGCACGGCGTACGCCACGCCGAACACCGCGAGCGACGCTCTCCGGCTCCCCTGTCCGCCCGCGCCGGCGACGCGACGCGCGACGGCAAACGCGACGAGGCCGCCGATCCACCAGAGGGCGAGGTAAAGCGGCACGGCGAAGATGGCCTGCCAGAGGTAATGCCCGTGCGACCCGAGCCCCGGTATGCCGCGCCGAGGCGCGTGGCCCGAGAGGTGAAGGAAAAACGAGAAGGCCCCGTGCAAGGCGCCGAGGAGGATCATCGCCGCGCGCCCTTCCCGCACGTCGGCGCGCGCAGCAACGCCGGCCATCGCGGCGCGTGGTCGGCGGAGGACGTCGAGGAAAATGGACCAGACAGGGCGGGCGTGGGGCATCGACGCCCATGCGGTAGCGGAAAGGGGCGGGTCTGGAAAGGGGCGGCGTGATTTCTTCACTTTCGCCTTCAGCGCCGCGGCCTTCGCGTCGCCGCGACCGTGAACCGAGGCGGGCCGCGGTGCCGTGGTCTGTTCGGCGGCGGAACGACGACGGGCGCCGCGGACCGGGGACAGCTGCGTGGCCAAACAGGGGCGGGGTTCGGGCAAGGCGTGTTCTACGGAGAAACAACGGTGGGCGGCGGGTGCGGCCGGGGGTGGTTCTGCAAAACGAGGGCGGGCGCCCCGCGCGGCCGGGGGCGATTTCGCGCGGGAACTCGGCTGGGCCGTCGTCGCCGAGGGAGTGCTGGGCCGGATCGGGAGGCGGCACGAGGGCCCGGGGGTGGTTCGAGCGCGAAATCGAGGGCGACCGGGTGGCCCGGGGGCAGGGTGGGCGAAACCGGGGAGGGCGGCGGCAAACAACGAAGGGTGTTCGGCGGCGAAACAGGGGTCGGTAGGGGGCGCGGTGCGGGCAGCGGCGGGCTCTACGGGACGGCGGCCCGTGGTGCCCCAGGAGAAGAGGCGAACGAGCTTGAAGCAAGCACGGTTTAGCGTACTTGCAGCTCTCATAGCTTGCTGAAGACCGCCCCGCGAATGCGGAAGGAAGTAACCGCCTACGGCTCACCCGCCGTCCGGGCCCTCCGCCGTCGCCACCGAAATCAATGCCCCCGGACAAACGACCGGCAAAGTCCGCTCCGTGCTGCCCTCGCGCAAACACGATTGGCCGGTGACGCGGATGCGCTCGCCGACCTGGAGTTCCTGCGGGCAAGGGGTCCGTACGGCCGGGGAAACGACGTCGCGGTCGACCGAGTAAACCTCGCAACGTTCCGCCGTACGCGCGAGGTAATGGCGCACCGTCGGGCGGCGCGGCTTCGCAACCGAGGACGCAGCGGCAGGCGGGGCGCTGGCGAGGGGCGCGGGCGCGGGTTCCATCGATCCGCCGCGGCACGCCGGAAGAAGCGCGGCGAGAAGGAACAGGCGGGAAAGCTCCGGGAAGAACACGCGCACGGTCCTCTCCTTGCCACAAGTTTTGTCGTGGCGGGCCCTTCGCGTTGGGCTAATTCAACGGTCTCCATGGCCGAGCTTCGCCCCTCGTCGCGGTCGTCCAAAGACGGGATCCCCATCGACTGGGGAAGTCTCGCGCCGCTGCGCCTGCGAGCCCGGAGCCTGGCCGAAGGCGTGTACGCAGGGGGGCACCGGAGCGTACGCAAGGGGCCAGGCGTGGAGTTCGGCGGGCACAGGCCCTACGTCCCCGGCGACGATCTACGGTTCTTCGACCGGCGCGCGCTCCTCAGGCACGACCGCATGATGGTGCGCGAGTTCGAGACGGAGACCGAACGCGCCTTGTGGCTCTGCGTGGATGCAACAGCGTCGATGGCGTACCGAAGCGCGCGGGCCCCAGGGGCGAAGCTCGCGTACGGGGCGCTCGTGGCAGCAGCGCTGGCGCGCGTGGCGCTGTCGACCGGAGATCCCGTGGGTCTCGCGTGGATCGGCGGGCGGGGCACGGTGCCGCTGCGGGCGTCGAGCGGGCGAGAAGCGTTCGACAGGGTCGCAGGGGCGCTCGAAGGGGCCGCGGCCGCGGGGGATGCAAGCGAGGACGAGGCGGCGATGGAGCGAGCCTTCGCCCCGGTGGCACGGCGAGCACGTCGGGGCGCAGTGATCGTGCTGGTGAGTGATTTCGTGGACCTGCCGGAGAAGGCGCTCTCGGCGTTCACGGCGCTCGGGGTCGGCGGGCGCTCGCTCGTGGCGCTGCGGGTGCTCGACCCGGTCGAGGCGGATCTCGGCTTCTCGGGGCACGTGCGGCTCCGCTCGACCGAGGGGGACGTGGTCGTCGAGACGGACGCCGAGGAGGTGCGCGCCGTGTACCGCGAGCGTCTGTCGGGGATCGCCGAGCGCTGGTCGAAGGAGCTTGCGGGGCGCGGCGGCCGGTGGGTCGATTCGATCACGGACAAACCCCCCGCCGACGTCGTGCGCGCGGTGGTGCGGGCGGTGGCCGAGGCACGCGCATGAGCTTCACCACGATCGCCGCGTTGCTCGTGGCGCTGCTCGTCGCGGCGCCGGTCGCGGCCCACCTCCTCCGGCGTCGAAAGGCCGAGGAGCAGCCCTTCCCGCCCGCGAAGCTCGTGCCGCCCACGCAACCGGCGGCCCGGCGGCGCAGCATGCTCGAGGATCGTTCGCTCTTCGCGATCCGGGCGCTGAGCGTGCTGATGCTCGCGGTGCTGGGCGCGACGCCGTTCGTGCGGTGCGCGCGGCTCGGCCTGGCGCGGAAGGACGGGGCGTCGGTGGCGCTGGCGATCGTGGTCGACGATTCGCTGAGCATGCGCGCGCCCCTCGACGGCGGACCAGGCGGGGCCGGCAAAAAGACGAAGTTCGATCGGGCCCTCGCGTCCGCACGGGAGCTCGCCCTCGGGCTGCGTAGTGGTGACGCGGTCGCGGTCGTCCTCGGGGGCGCACCCGCGCGCGTGGCGCTCGCGTCCACGACGAACATGGTGGCCGTGACGGGCGCGCTCGATGCGATAGAACCGTCCGATCGCGCGACGGATCTGGAAGGAGCGCTCTCCCTGGCGCGGGAGCTGCTCCGCGGCGTGCCTCACGCGGATCGGCGCGTCGTCCTGCTGAGTGATCTCGCGGACGGCACGCCCAGCGCAACGCCGCTCGGCGGTGGCTCGGACATGACGTTGTGGGTGCCTCTCCCCGAGCTCGAAGCCACGGGCAACGACTGCGCGATCACACGCGCGGACCTGCGCTCGGGCAAGGTGCGGGCGAGGGTCGTGTGTTCGGCCGAGGGCAAGGGCGCGGCCGTGTCGGCCTCGGCGGGGCGATCCGTCGAGCTGCGGGGCGGGGGCAAGGTGCTCGGATCGGCGCCCCTCGGGCCCGCGGTTCGCGCCGAGGAGGTCACGCTCGACGTGCCGGAAGGCGCGCCCGAGGAGCTCACGGTCGGGCTCACGCCGGGCGACGCGATCGTGGAGGACGACGAGGCGCCGGTCGTGGCGGCAGGCGGGGCGCTGCCGATCGCGGTCGTGGTGGACCTGGCCTCGACGCACGTCGCCACGGGTGGACCCCCGCCGATCGAGCAGGCCCTCTCGGCCATGCACCTCGACGCCGAGGTCCGCCCTCTGCCCGCGGTGCCGGACCACGCGGACGAGCTCTCGGCGTTCGCGGGGATCATCGTGGATGACGCTCCAGGCTTCACGCCGGAGGGACGGCGCTCGCTCGCGGCGTGGGTCGAGCGCGGGGGCGTCCTGCTCTTGACGTTTGGCCCCCGCGCCGCGACGGCCCCGCTCGGCGCCGGGTTCGACCCGCTCATGCCGGGCGTCGTGCGCTGGGGACCGAGCCCTTCCGTGGGCGCCGATCCCGGCAGCGCGGTCTTTTTTGGCCCGAGCGCCGAGGGCCTCACGAAGCTCTCCCCCGACGGCCGCGCGTCCTTCGACCCGGTCGCCACTTCGAGCGCCGACGTGCTCACGCGCTGGGACGACGGCGCGCCCTTGCTCCTGCGCCGCTCGCTCGGCCGTGGTGCCGTCTTTGCGCTTTCGCTCCCGCTCTCCGTGGAGGAGAGCGACTTCGTCCTCCGCCCCGCGTTCCTCGCGCTCCTCGACCGCTTCGTGGGCACGGCGCGGGCCCGGGGCGGGGCCAGGCAAATCGACGTCGGCGACGCGTTCACCTTCGACGGGTTCAAGGACGTCTCGATCGAGCGCCTGCCGGTGGGCGCCGGCGAGGGGCGCAGCACGATCCAGGTCGTGGAGCAGGACGGCCGTCGCCGCGCGGTGGCGCATCGGAGCGGTCGTTACGAGGTCCGCCTCGACGGGGAGCGAGCGATCCGCGTCGCGACCGTCCCCGAGCGCGAGATCGATCTCCGACCGCGGCGCGTCATCGACAGCGCGCGCGCCGAGGC